>CAZEQP010000043.1:0-11460 GCA_964514345.1 uncultured Candidatus Obscuribacterales bacterium | reverse complement strand
TTGGCGTTGAACACGGGACCGGCAATTGTGTTGCCCCATCGACCGTCAGTTTGCGGGCTGTCCACTACAACCAGACAAATGAGTTGCGGATCTTCAGCCGGGAAAAAGCAGCAGAAAGAAGCGATTGTTTCGCCTGCCACATAACCTTTGCCGCCTTCACGCACTTTTTGAGCAGTACCTGTTTTGCCTGCCACTCTGTAGCCTGGCACTTTGCCTGCTATTTGCGAGCCCTGGGCAATGTTTTGAGCCAGAAGGCTTGATACCAGTTTAGCCACTTCCGGACTGATGACACGGCGGCGTTCCGGCTCAGTCCACTTTTCAGTGACACCTGTTCGCGGGTCATATGTTCTTCTAATCAGATGCGGCTGGACCCATTCGCCTTTGTTTGCCACTGTGTTGATGCCGGCGATAAGTTGAAGGGGTGTGACCGCTATTGCACCCTGTCCGAATCCAGTTGTGGCCTGGTCGATTTGTTTCCATTTCTGCCAGCGCAAAAGCAATCCGCGTGATTCGCCTTGCAGCTCGATGCCTGTTTTTCCGCCCATGCCGAAGCCTTTCAATTTATCGTAAAACTGCTGGGGAGTCATACGCATGGCTACTTGAGCGGCACCTATATTGCTTGAGTGAATGAATAACTGTAATAAGTTGATGGTGCCGTTGCCGCCGTGACTGTTGTGAATGGTGGCACGACCGATGGTCATAGCACCGCCGTCGTGGAAAGTGGATGAGGGACTTATGGCTTTGGTATCAAGTCCGGCTGAAACTGTCAAAACTTTGAATGTGGAGCCGGGCTGGTAAACGTCGACCATTGCCCAGTTTTTGGTTACTGAAAAAGGATATTTCGAAAAATTGTTTGGATCATAAGAAGGATAGTTAGCCCAGGCAAGTATGTCGCCGTTTGAAGGATCCATAATGATGGCGGCGGCTCTTTTGCAATGAGAATGTTTGCCCATGGCTGAAAGCTCTTTTTCAGCCATATGCTGCAATGTATTGTCGATAGTGAGCTCGACATGGCGCCCCAGGGGTGGTGTTATGTCCCAGCTCGGACCTTTGTGCGGCAAAAGAATTGTTTTGCCCCGGCCATCCAGCTGCGGCTTGGGGATAGTGCCTGTGTCGTTGAGCATTTCTTGCTGTGACTGCTCCACTCCGCCCTGACCCTTGGTGTCTGAATTTACGTACCCTAATATATGGGCAGCCAGAGTTCCTTCCGGATAGTGACGGAAAGGACGCGGGACTATATCAAGTCCGGTCCAGTTGAGTTTATGCAGCTCGTCTGCCACTTCACGCTCAAGATGCTTGCCTATGGTGACGACCGGATAACCTTTGTTCAATTTGGCGAGAATATCTGTTTCGTTTGTTTTGGTGAGCTTTGCAATGGTATTAGCCGCTTCTTCCATGCTCACTTTGAGCAGACGCGGGTGAATATAAATGTTGTATCTGGTGGTATCAATAGCCAGAGGCAAACCGTGACGATCTGTGATAGCACCACGATGGATGAGCAAATTGGTCTTTTGACGCTGTTCTTTAGCCCTTTCTTTAATGGTCGGACCCATATAGATCTGCAAGTAATAAAGACGGACGGCTATTGCAGCCACTCCGATAATCAATAAAACCTGCCAGACCCTCAATCTCCAGAGTGGCGTCCTTGGTTTTTGACGGCGGCCCCTTGTCGAGGGGACCCGCTTTTCGTTGAGATCTAAAGTTGCTGGCACTCACGATCTCCTGACAAGCTCTTTACCTGGCTGAAACGAACGAAAATTGGGCTTTTTAGTAGCCTGTCATGATGGGAAGGTGATGGCGCTGAGCCGAGAAAGCTTTCACCGTGGGTGGTGTGATGGCTTTAATCACCTGTACTTGATCAGGTACTCTCAAACCGGAACGTCCGACAAGTGCTTCAGAGCAGCTGTTCAAGCCGTTTTGCAATTCGCCGTAAGAAATGGTTTTGAGAAGCTGGGCTGATAATTCTGAATTTTGTTCGCTCAATCGGCGGGCTTGATCCTGCATGGCGCCTACATCATGCGATGCCACTACATCGAATCCATAAGCCAATATGGCGATACCGCAAAGTCCGACAAGAACTGTTTGCAGAGCACGATTTGCCCGGACCAAAACCGGACTTTGACGTTTTTTCTTTTCTTGCTCGGGCGACTCGATTGCCACCAGATGGGGGCGTTTGGCCGGCTGATTTTGCTCAATTCGGGGTATCACCACCGGTGCAACAGCTGCATTAGTAACGGTAGTGGGAAAAGAAACAAATGAATTGGTGGCCGCAGATACATTATCAGTCTCAGCTTCGCCCGAAACTACGTTATACGAGAGGGCTACTACCTGGCTGCGATGACTGTTTTTTCTTTCTTGGACACCTATATATGGACTGGCTGGTACGTTGTTTCGCTTTCTGGACACCATATATGTTCCTGCAATTCTAGGGATTTTCGACTTCTTCTAGTTTTTCTGCGGCTCTGAGTTTAGCACTCCTCGCACGACTATTAAAATCGATTTCTTGCGAACTGGCAACAATTGGTTTTTTGGTGAGAATTTGCAAACCCGGCCGAGTATTGCAAGTGCATACAGGATGGCGAGGCGGACAGATACATTGTAAGGATTTGGTTTTAAAAAATTGCTTAACCATCCGATCCTCCAAAGAGTGGAAAGTGATGATTACAAGCCGCGCGCCGGGTTTAAGACATGAATAAGCTTCATTTAAAAATTTTTCCAGACTAAGAAGCTCTTCATTTACCGCCATGCGTATGGCTTGAAAGGTTCGCGTAGCCGGGTTTTTATTATGCTTGCTGTTTTTGCCCTGGAATCGCGCTAAAGATTTCGTTACCAAATGAGCTAATTGCATGGTCGAATCAATGGGTCGATTTTTGACAATAGCTCTGGCAATAGCCCTGGCATGCCGATCTTCACCATAATGAAAAATGATGTCGGCCAGTTCTCTTTCCGAGTATTCGTTAATGATCGTATGGGCTGAGATAGAGGACGTCGAATCCATACGCATATCAAGCGGACCGTCTTGCTGAAAACTGAAGCCCCGGTCGGCATTGTCTATCTGCATGGAAGAAACACCCAGATCGGCGAGTATGCCACCAGATATGGTATCAATACCATTTGCAAACAAGACTTGAGAAATGTCGCTGAAATTTGTATGAAAAAGCCGGATATTTTCGGGCAAATCGGCAAGTCCCGAAAGGTGATTGATCACATTGGGGTCACGATCCAAACCGATAACGGTTGAGCTTTGCCCAGCCTTCTTGGCAATTGCGGTCAGATGCCCGCCGGCGCCGGCTGTAGCGTCTAGATAGGTCTTACCGGGCTGAACCTTGAGATATTCAAGGCTCTCCTCAAGCAAGACTGGTAAATGCATTATTTTTCGCAGTCTCTTCTTCGTTTGGAAATAAACTCAAAGTCCCAACACAAATAATATATGAGTTGCATGGTCACAAGTCCTGTGAACGCCATAACGAGCACAGGACTCAGCCAATCGGGGCGATTGGCCCACAGGTTGGAACTTGTAAAGAAATGAGCGCCAGCTACAGAGACAAAAAACATTAAAACTATTGTTGCCAGTTGACGGGCGGTAGCAGTTGTCCCGGCCCAGTGCCATTTAAGCCCGTCCCACCAGAATGTGGGGGCAATTTTCCAGCCCATTCTGTTTGCCGGAAACAGCCTGCGCCCCCCCCTGAGAGGTACGAAATAACGCTCACAGGTGACACATTTTAAGGTTTCGGTATGACCATAAGGTTCCAGTTGACCACATTCGCAACGAGGACAGGGATACGTCTGGTCCACAGAAATGATGTGCTGTCTGAATGAGAGATTTTGGTAATGGGACTGAAACATTGAATACCCTCGCCAGAACCACAGCCCGGATAGCCCTCCAAAGTCCCTAAAAGGCTTTGGAAAAGGGCAGTAAATCCAGAGACTGCAATATGTTTATTCAATAGGTTAATACCCGGATATACAGGCAGTACCAACAGTTTTGCGCAAATATTTAAGAAATTTAATACGGAAGGTCTCTTTTGGCTTGACGAGCTAGTCAAGGTATAATCTCAAACTTAAGCGTTTCCATACTAAAATGTGAGTTTTATCTGGTTTCAATGCAATTCAAGCTGCCTTTCAACAAATATCAGGGTGCAAGCAATGATTTTGTGATGATTAACGCCCACGAACTGGCGTTATCAAAAGATTTGCGCAACCTTTTATCCTCTTGGCAACAATCGTCCCCTGAGCTGGCACGAAAACTTTGCGACCGCCACACAGGAATAGGGGCAGATGGACTGATTCTGGTATTGCCTAATTTCCCACCTAAAGAAATGTCCGACGATACAACTTATAAGGAATGTGTGCAGAAACTCACTCAAGGTTATCCCGGACGTGACGAGTGCGATATCTCTTGGATATACACAAATCTGGACGGCAGCCCGGCACAAATGTGCGGAAACGGCTTGCGTTGCCTGGCTCGCTTTCTTCACGATAAAGAAATAACCGACAAAACAGAATTCAAAGTTGCCACCGTCTGCGGTCCGACCACCGTCTGGATGAAAGAGGAAAAATCTAACGATGCTTTCATAACCACTGATATCGGAAAGCCTATTCTTGAAGGCGACAAAATTCCCACCACCAGTAAGAAACAACTGGTTATCAAAGAAAAGATTCAAGGCATCGAGCTGACTTGCCTCAGCGTGGGCAATCCCCATTGTGTGAATTTCAATTCACCGATCTGGGATGAAGCGGACCACAAAAAAAAGTTTTTGAAAATTGCTCATGATCTTCAAGCCGACTCATTTTTTCCCGAAGGAGTAAATGTCGAATTCGTGCGCAAAATAGACGATAGGTCTATGGATTTTTATGTGGTGGAACGCGGTTGCGGTCCCACTTTAGCCTGTTCCAGCGGTGCGGCTGCTTGCGTGGTGGCAGGAGTGTTGGAAGGCAGATTTGAAAAAGATGTTCCCGTCGACGTAATCATGCCTGGTGGCACTGTGACAGTAGAATGGTCATCCGAAACCGACAGTGTCCGGATAACAGGAGATGCTTCTTTTGTTTTTTCCGGAGTGATAGAATTTGAGCTGGCTTGCGCAAAAGTAGAGGTTAGCTGTCCCTAATGTTATCTCCGGAAAAACGCCGAGCCTGGATAAAAAGTCGTCGCACCCAGAGAAAGGCGGCGCGCCAGATTCACGGGCGCCGCCAGGCCGTACGAATGGTGCTTTTACTGGCCGTAATAACCACTTGCATCGCCAGTTTTATATATCTTCCATGGTGCCTGAACGATATAGATCGCGACATTAAAGTGCGCGGAAATATTTATGTATCTACCGACCAGATAAAGTCATTGCTCGCCGAGAGCCTTCACAAGCCTATCTTCCAGGTAGACCCGACCAAGATGGAAAAAAAAATAGCCGCCCTCGAAGGTGTCAAACACGTTTTTGTAAAACGCGCAGCATTTCCCAGACCGCAAATTTCAGTGGAAGTGCTTGAAGAATTTCCCTGGGCCACTTTAGCGGGCGGTCCGGAAGGCTTGCCCGAAGCTGTCATTGCCGAGTCGGGAAGAGTGATACCACTTTCCAAATTTCCAAATTTCCCTCAGCCCAAATTAAGAGTGTATGGTCCCAGTAATTTAAAAATGCTGCCGGCGGCGGTAAAACAATGGGCCACCTGGATCACTTACATCGAAAAACAAGTCAACCAGCAGGTTACAGCAGTAGACTTGCGCAAACCCTTTGACGTAATTGTCGAAACAGAACACCTGGATCTCAAACTCGGCACACTTGATACCACTGTCACAGAACGGCTGGGCAGGCTGGTTTCGATCATAGATGTGCTCAATTCATATAAGGGCAAATTGCAATATGTAGATCTCGCCCTCGATAACAACATTCCATTGAAAATGCACTCTGAAGCCCAGCTCAAAGCCATGGAAGAAGCGGCCAAACGTTTTGCCGAACGCGAGAAGAAGTTAGCCGGACGCACCGCTGAAGAAGAAGGCGAAGACGAGAACGAGACAGAAGAGATCTAGGCTCTTCTGTGTTGCAAACTTGAGCCTCTGCCGGACAGCTGATTGCGGATTGATTCAGCAAAACTATTGTCGTTGTGGACTTCAGTTGCACGCCTTCTGAATCCTTCATAATAAGTAGGAGGCACTGTATTTCTTCTGAACTCTTTGTAAACCTGTCCGGAAGGATGCCTGATTGTGAGAGCATCGATTGTGTGTCCACCCCACTGCACTCTCAAACCGTATCCGAACCGAGTTAAAACCTGATTTACGGCAGTTCCCAAACCGTTCAATTTGAGATTTTCAAATCTTCCCTCGGTTAAATCCTCAAAATTAAATCCTGATTGATCTCCGGCGGCAAAACGAGAAACTATGTCCAGCACCCGCTCTTTGTGTTCGTCCGGAACAGATCTCATTATTTCGTGTTGAGACAGGTTCTGCCTAAGCTGTTGTTGGTTTATGTTTCGGTCGCCCCCATCCCCGACTGCAGCGACCTGAAAAGGTCTCGACATAATCGAGTCGGAGAAATCGGGCAAATTTGCCGCGACCTGTGAATCTCCTTCTAAACGGACATTTGTATTTGGATTATCAAACATGCCACTATCCTAAGCCGGTCTATATCCTTAGTCAGTGGTGGAAACACGTAGTGCCAGGCTTCGGGTCTGTTAAATTTTTACTGTCGCTTTTGCCTTAATCCAGAGCTCATACAAGTCGTCTTTGCTCAATTCTTTAAGCGGCGTGGAGCTGATTTTTTCCATGGCGGCAAACCGCTTTTTGAATTTTTCGATGGTCTTAATAAGAGACTCTTCCGGATTGAGTTTATGCCAGCGAGCCACATTTACAAGACAAAAAAGCACATCGCCCAGTTCCAGCTCAAGCTCGGTTTTATCCGGCTTTTCCACTGATTTGGATTTTTCTTTCAAGACTTCTATCTCATGGCGCAATTCATCCACTTCGCTTAAAAGCTTGTCCCAGAGGTCTTCTTCCTTTTTCCACTCGAAGCCTTCACTTACCGCCTTTTCCGAAATTTTCAAAGCTTGCATCAATGCAGGCTGGGCCTTTGCCACACTATCAAGCACCGAAGCGTCTTTATTTTTTGCTTTAGCTTGCTGCGATTTGCGCTGCTCCCAGAGATGCACAACTTCACTGGCATTTTCCAGCTTCATTTCTTGTGAGCCAAAAACATGCGGATGACGTTCGATCATTTTTGCGTTGATGCCCGCCGCCACGTCTTCAAAATCGAATTCACCGGCTTCCTTAGCTATTTGAGAGTGTAAAACTATTTGCAACAATAAGTCACCAAGCTCTTCACGCAGCTTCATCGAATCACCCGAGTGAATTACTTCAAGCACTTCATAAGTTTCTTCCAATAAAAAACGACCCAGGCTCTGGTGAGTCTGTTCTCTGTCCCAGGGGCATCCATCAGGATCACGCAAGCGGGATATAGTTGTGACAAATTCTTCGATTGATGACATCTTTTTCCTGCGCAAACAGATTACAAGAGATTATAAGTCTG
Source organism: uncultured Candidatus Obscuribacterales bacterium (assembly GCA_964514345.1). Taxonomy (GTDB): domain Bacteria; phylum Cyanobacteriota; class Vampirovibrionia; order Obscuribacterales; family Obscuribacteraceae; genus Aved-18. The sequence continues at coordinate 3,949 of CAZEQP010000043.1, read as the reverse complement.
TTATGAGGCTAACACAGCCGCCACAATTGCACATTTAGATAGCTTTATTGTTATAGACTATTGAAACCGAGGGGATCTTGAAATGAACATTTGTGTTGTGGGTGCCGGATATGTTGGGCTTGTTACAAGCGCATGTCTGGCTTACTTGGGCAACAAAGTAGTAACAGTCGAATCAAATCCGGACAGGCTTGATGAACTTGCCAAAGGCAAAGTGCCGTTTTTCGAGCCCGGATTACAAGAATTCGTCAACGACTGCCTGAGAGTAAAAACCATTCAATTTAGCTCGGATATCGCCTCAGCCGTGAAAAGCGCTCAAGTGATATTCATTGCAGTCGGCACTCCCTCCTCCCCCAACGGTGAGCCGGACTTATCACAAGTTATGACTGTGGCTCGCTCCATAGGTGGTGCTCTTGATTCTACTCAACGCAGAATAATAGTGAATAAATCCACAGTACCTGTTGGCTCCGGAAACTGGGTGGAAATGCTGGTCAATCAAGGCGTTCAACAGATGCAGGCGCAAACTGTTCCAGCCCGCAAATCAAAGCCGGACGCACCCAGTTTTGCCGTCGTAAGCAATCCTGAGTTTTTGCGCGAAGGCTCTGCCATCTCCGATTCTTTATATCCTGATCGCATAGTACTCGGAGCGCTTGATGATGAAGCGGTCAATACAATGCGTGACCTTTACAGACCAATCCTGGACCAGGACTTTGAAGCGCCTGAATACGCGCCGCGTCCCAAAGGTCTGGAGCATGTTCCTTTTGTTGTCACAGATCTTGCCAGTGCCGAACTTATCAAATATTCAGCCAATGCTTTTCTGGCTATGAAAATAAGTTTCGCCAATGAAATAGCCGGACTTTGCGAAAAAGTCGGCGCCGATGTAAAACAAGTCGCCCGCGGCATCGGACTGGATAACCGGATTGGCGCCAGCTTCTTAAATGCAGGCGTGGGCTGGGGCGGCAGTTGCTTCCACAAAGACATCATGGCTTTGATTGGAGTGGCAAAAGAATATGAATATCCCACTCTTTTGATGAGTGCCACCATTTCGGTGAACGACAGACAGCGACTTGCAGTAATCCACAAATTGCAGGAAGAATTGAAAATCATCAAAGGTCGCACCGTAGGGCTGATGGGATTGGCATTTAAACCCAATACCGACGATTTGCGCGATGCGCCAAGTTTGACCATAGCTCAACAATTGATCAAAATGGGCGCGCATGTCAAAGCTTACGATCCGGTTTCGGTGGAAGCCTGCCGAAAACAGCACCCGGAGCTGGACATCACTTATTGCGACAGCTTGAAAGAACTAGCCACAGACGCTGATGCACTTGTGCTTGTCACCGAATGGGAAGAATTCAGACGCGCCAACTGGAAAGACTTAGCCCGCTCAATGCGCTGGCCTTTAATCATAGACGGTCGCAATGTTTTGCCTGAAGAAGAAATCGCACTTGCCGGAATCACTTACAGGGGGATTGGTCGTTGAGAATTCTCATCACCGGAGGAGCCGGATTCATCGGCTCGCATCTTACCGACCGACTTCTTTCCGAAGGGCATCAAGTCATCGCCATGGACAATCTGGTGACCGGAAAAAATGACAACCTCAGCGCCCACAAGTCAAACAGCAAATTTGAATTCATGGAACACAATGTTTCCAAATTCATCGAAGTGAAAGGCGACCTGGACTGGGTAATGCATTTTGCCTCACCGGCCTCTCCAGTTGATTATCTTGATCTTCCCATCGAAACATTGAAAGTCAATTCGCTGGGAACCCACAATACGCTGGGACTGGCTCTGGCTAAAAAAGCCAAATATTTTCTTGCCAGCACTTCTGAAGTTTATGGCGACCCCGAACAGCACCCGCAAAAAGAAGATTACTGGGGCAATGTTAATCCTATTGGACCAAGAGGCGTTTATGACGAATCAAAACGCTTTGCTGAAGCCATTACAATGGCTTATCACCAGAAACATAATCTGGACACCCGCATTGTGCGGATATTCAATTGTTACGGTCCCCGGCTGCGCATAAACGACGGTCGCGTGGTATCAAACTTCATCAGTCAGGCTCTGGAAAATAAACCCCTCACCGTATATGGTGACGGCTCCCAGACAAGAAGCTTTCAGTATGTGTCGGATCTGGTCGACGGCATCTGCCGTATGATGAGCTGCCCGCACAATCTACCCATCAACATAGGAAACCCGAACGAAAAGACGGTTCTGGAAATTGCCAAAGCAATCAAAGAATTGACCGCAAGCTCAAGCGAGATTGTATTTAAACCGCTACCGGTTGACGATCCGCGCAGACGCCTGCCCGACATAAGCAAAGCCAAAGAATTGCTTGGCTGGAAACCTCAAGTGGACCTGGAAGCGGGATTGAAAGACACCATTTCCTGGTTTAAAAAACAACCGTCCTTGACCGCCGCCCAGAACTAATTTCCAACGAGGTTGCAGGCAGCTTCAGATGATCACGGCAAAAAATAATTTAGCGGCCGCTTTACTGTCTTTGATTCTCAGCTCCACATTGGCTGTTCCAGTCCTTGCCGGTCCTGAAAGCGATGAAGCAAAATCCAGGCTTGAGTCTATGAGTCATCCGGGATGGGATCCTGTAAAACTGATAATTTACGCCGGGGATCTCAATCTTGCAGGTGACACCACAGGCAATGCCCCAGTCAAATACAGCCAGGTCCTCTCTGATGTGAAAGAGGGCGCTCCGGCAACCAGCTTCATGCTGCGCGACACCCAGGTGCTTCAGGAGCTGCACTGCCAGGTTCTGGGGCAAAAGACTTTCAAGCGCGGAAATCGATATATAACGATAGAAGAGTATCTTTTCGACAATCCAATGTATGCCTCAGCCGCATTTGGTCTTTTGCATACAGGCTCCACCACCGTCGTACGAAAAGGTGACGGTTCTTCAGAAGATGAGCGAAGCATTTCATTCTGGCAAGACCGTCATTTCTTCCGTTTGTCTTCCACAGAACAAGACGATGAAGAAAGCAAAGACGTACTCAGGAAATTAACAAAACAAATTTCTGAAGCAGTAGCCATTCACTCAGACACCCCCCAGTACGCCCGCTATCTCCCTCAAATAGAGCGGGTCAAAGGCAGTGAGCGGATTGTAGTGGGACCGCTTACAGTCAAACATTATTTAGATGTTCCGTTTCTGGAAAAACTTTCAATAGAAAAAGCACGCATAGCAGCACTGGCCGATTATCAGGTGCAATATCCAAATCGAGAGAGGCTGCGGGTTTTAGTAATCAATCATGAGAATCCGCTCACCGCGCAATCCGGATTCAAGAATTATGTGGAGCAGCTAACCTCTTTGCATGACGCCGACTTCGTCAAAGAAGGACCCAATCCCCAAGCCCTTTTCAAAATAAACAAGACATACTTATATCTTGGCATGAAAGAGCCGAACAAACTCGTACTTATATATGGTGCGCGCAAACGATCCTCTTCGTCGCAATTAGCCTGCCAGATTTAGCTCTGACTGAAAGCTAGTGCTACACCACTCCTTATATACCCAACCGAATTTGAAATCTTAAGGAAAGATGTATACATCGAATTGCAACGATATGTACAGAATAAGGCAGAAAGAGAAACAGCAAAGTTGACGACTCGATCCGGAGTTGATATCATTTCTAATTGTACCGGTGCAGCGCGCAACTAGCGTGATGCCCCGAGTTCATCATTGAACCCTGATAACTGAATAGCCTATCAAGGCGCCTGTCAAAACTTTTGAGTAGGATTCAGAATCTCAGTTTAAAACATCAGTACTCCTGATGTTCTGACAACGGAGAGTTTGATCCTGGCTCAGGACGAACGCTGGCGGTGTGCTTCACACATGCAAGTCGAGCGGATGAAGTAGGTAGCTTGCTACTTATGGATTTAGCGGCGGACGGGGGAGTAATATATAGGAATCTGCCCTAGAGCGGGGAACAACAGACCGAAAGGTTTG
>CAZEQP010000042.1:0-11475 GCA_964514345.1 uncultured Candidatus Obscuribacterales bacterium | reverse complement strand
TTCACCAACTGCGAAAGATTCATAGCACAAACATTCAAACTAGATTCGATGCTGCCCAAAAGCACAAGAGCGTTTGCCTGGGGTTCCACTCCGGAAGAACCGCTTGCAGCCGTCAAATTTTGATCGTCTTGTTTCTGGGGCAACTGGGAATCCTTAGGAGCCTGGGTTGAGCTTGACGGTGGAGTAGAAGTTTTTTGCTCCTCGATTTTCGCTTCTTCCACTGCCGGAACCTCATCAATTATAGGCTCAGCGGCACTTTTCGAGTCTTCTTGACTATCCTTTGGGGACTTTGTCTTGTCTGCATCCTCCGGATAAAACTGAAAAGCGCTTTCGCTTTTCTTGGGCTCAGCCGGTGCGGCATTGCTAGTCGTGTTGTTATAAGAACCCGGCTGCTGCGCTAGGGCACGAAGTCTGGCTCTCCGAGCAGAAAGAGAAGAGTCCTGTCGGCCAGATTTGCCTGTATTTTCGCTCACGAGGAATTACCGTTTCCGCTCTTATCTCTAGCCAAGTCTGCTAACAAAGTGCCACGTAATTATTAGTTACACTGACACCTCTATCCATGTACCCAATTTTTCGGCATTTCAGCGAATTTAATATTTGTCAAACACATCGTCACAAATCCCGAAAAGCCGAAAGGAGTCAAATTGTCCGCCAGTTTATTTTACTAAATTCGATCGTTGGTTCACAAGCACAAATTTGTCAATTGGTCTCAACAGTTCATTATCAGATATAACTTTTTTAGATTAATTCGAATTTTCGTAGATGTATTTTTTGAGTTATCGGCTCTTGAGGCGTGGGTATGTTTTTCCTTACTTTCTGAAAATATGCCTATGCCTTCTTGCTATGAATGCGGAGCAAAATTAAAGCCCGACTGTCAAAAGTGCAGTTTTTGCGCTCTGGATAATTCGGATCCTCGCAAAAGCAACCGGATAGAAGACTCGAGCGCATTGCTGCCCGATTTTGGAGCACCCAGGCTCAAGAAATTTAAGCCCTCAGGTCCATTGGCAGAAAACAGCTTATTGCGCCGGAAGAAATTCATTTTCGGCGTTCTTATTTTTATTTTGGTTCTGGTGTTGTCTGGTGCCTGGTTATCAAATTCAAGTACAGGTTCTCGCAACAGTGAAATTAAATCAAATAAGAATGTTATCGATACTCTGGGTGGTGCCTGGAACATCGAAACAAATTCAGGTTCAGTTAAATGTGCCGGATCTATGGAACTTGTGCAAGACGGTCTCACATTCAAAGGTTTCGGTAAAGATGCTGCCGGAACCTTTGCCATCACCGGCGAAGGCATACCACCAAATATGGTGAAATTCTCAAAAGAGTACGACCTGGAATCGAGAAAACGAGGCGCTATGCCAAACCTCATCAAATATGAGGGTATTTTGGCTAGAGGTGCCGGTTTTAATACACTGGCTGGAGAATATAAAGCTGAAAAAAAAGTCGGTTTTGAACACAGTCAATTTAATCCGATTAAACTAAAACATTTCACCGGTAATTGGACGGCTCAACAGATCAATGTCGGCTCAAGCCGCTCTAAATCATTATTGACAAACAATTACAGACCTGAAACACAAGCTGTTTTCAGACTGTTCACCTTACTCGGAATAGTAATTGTGATCAGCGCAGCAGTAATCGTTTACTTGCTTTTTTCTCCTGCCGGCGTGCTCGACAAATTTGAAAAAAACAAATACATCCCCTCTCAATTTAAATCACAGCACCAAGCCATTTTGAGTCAATATGTCAGTGTGCTTGAAAAAGGAGGCTGGCCTCTTGGCACTCGTCTGGACTGGCGCTGGTTCCTGTTTTGGACAAAAAAGAATTTGAATATGCCCGCCCTGGCGCGACAAAAAAATCCTCACATGCTCATTGTGGGAGGGGCCGGTCAAGGCAAAACACGTTTAATCGCGTCCTTGCTCACGCACGATATAAAATCAAACGACAGAGCCGTTGTGGTTATTGACTCAGACGGAGAGCTTTCACGCCTGGTTTTGAATTGGATCAACAACCGTGATGACAGCGAAAAAGTCAAAGAAAGATTGATTCTTATCGACCCGGCAAAAACAGATTCACCGGCAATCCGCACTTTCAACCCCCTACAGTATCCGGAGGATGGAGATTTGCAAGCAGCTTCCAGAGCCGTGGTGCAAGGGTTCAAAGCTCTTTATACAGAACCTCCGGGAACACAGTCCAGATGGGACGCTCAAACTTCCAACATTTTGCGCAATGCGGCCCTACTTTTGACAATAAGCGGGCTTACTCTGGCTGATCTTCCGAAACTCTTGCAAGATAATGATTTTCGTGATTTGTTATTGAATGCCGTCGAGAGCAAAAAAAGTGATAAAGCTGAATTCATTCCTCTTCTGGAAACCTGGAATCAATACAAGAAAGTAGCTCGCACAGAGCAGTGGATCACCTGGACTGAGCCGATTTTGAATCGACTGGGACCGATACTTTCAGACGGAAGGTTAAGTTCGATTCTATGTGGATTACAGAATCATTTAGAGTTAAAAGATGTAATAAAGGAGAAGAAAATACTTTTGGTGCGTCTGCCCCGCGGTGAACTGGGCACTAGTGCCGGTCTTTTGGGCAGTCTCCTGGTGACCGGGTTACAACAATCTGCTATTTCACTCAACCGGGACTCTCAAATCAACGATTTTAAAGCTGCCATCTATTTGGACCAGCTGGAAAACCTGTTGTCTAAAGACACTATCGAAGCCATTACATCTGAGTCTTCCCGTTACAATATAGGTCTCATCGTTTCCATAAGAACTCTGCAAACTCTTCCGGAAGATTACAGAAATTCATTGATAAATGGCTCAGGCGCTCTTGCCACTTTTGCATTGTCTCGCAAAGATGCCGAAATGACGGGTCCGCAACTGTTTCGAGTGGACGGTAGAAAAGCCAAACAAGTGACTGTTAGTCAGTTTTTCAACCCAATAAATATGACAAGAGACTATTTGTACGTTTCAGACGAAGAGAAAATGAATATAGACAGGATCGTAGGACAAGAGAAGCAATGTTTTTTCTTTTATCGCCATGGCACCATAGCCGGAGTCTTTAAACTAAAAGCTCATAACTTCGATTCAGTTGATAAAGATTAATAACCGATTCAAGGTTAATTTTTACCGGTACAGGGTAATAAGTTAGTGGGTAATTGTCTTGAGGAGTTTTGTCGATCATTTGATAGTCTGCTATAGCTGCGGGATTCCAGTTCGTTCCAAAGGACAGCAATGCGCTAACTGCGGGGCTGACTTTATCGTGGCCTCACCGACTCTGGTGCCTGAATTCTCTAAAACTCACCCGGCTCTTTCAGTACAAATGAAACAAGACCATTTGCTTCTGGAGCGGGTGGTAGCGCAAAGACAACTGGCAAGTTTCATCCGCGGAAAGCAAGAAGGCACTAACGGCAGCAACGGTCATGACAGTTTTTCCCCTGAGGAAAATGGCAATGGTCATGGAAATGGAAACGGCAACGGCAACGGCAACGGCAACGGCAACGGCAACGGCAACGAGAACTATTCTCCTCCCGATAATCCCCCCCAGCCTCATCCTGAAATGGTTGCGCAAGCTCCAGACCCGTCCCAGTTTTATGACGCAAACTCTAGTCCTGCACGCGCATTTCCATCGGCTGCTCCGCCTGCTCCCACTGTAGCTCCCACCGCCGGCTTGAATGCCATTCCGATGGGTACTTCGGTTTCTATAGCAGTAGGAGGATTTTCTGCAACAAGCGCACCTTCTGCTTTGCCCGTGCCTGCAGCAAACACCAGCCTGGCTGCCGATCTAGAATCGACTATCGAACGCACTATAAGCGTTCCGGCTCCAAGCACGCCTGAACCTGAGGAAGAAGTCGACACAGGAGAATTTATTCCAATTCAGGCGCAACAGGCGCAATCAGCCCAGCCGGCTCCCCAGATGCAAGCTCAACAAGCGCCATCGTCTACTTTCGACTTTTTCGAAGACGCAGGCACTCACTTTGCTCCGGAGAATTTCTTCCAGCAAACCAATGCCATTCCTGAAGGCAGCGCCATGACCTTCGATCCTAAAAACCTGGCGCGGACAGGCAATCAGACTGCCCCTGCAGTACAGACTTCGGCTACCGGTTCAGCCACATCCAGTGAACTCGATGATTCCAAAGAAAGACCGAAAGTGGCTCTTCCCAGAAGTATTGCCGGAAAGGTAAGTAAGAATGTTTCAGCCGCGTCCGCTGCATCCACCAATTCACCGCAAACTGCTGCAAATGAAAACACAGGATTGAACCCCGCCAACTCGGATCAAGGACTTTCGCCAGCCCAGGTACAATCTCCGGCTCAGCCGAATACACTTGAAAATGAGAGCGAGAAAGAATCAGCCACCGAAGATTCCAAGGAAGAGAAGATTCCCAGAAGACGCAATTTCTCAGGCAACAGCTCACAGATGACTGAAGAGGCAAAAGAAAAACCCTCTAAGAAGAGCAAGGAGAAAGGCGATGATGAACCGGCCGAAAAGAAATCAAGCCTGAACTGGTTGGAAGAGAATATACAGTTCATGGGAATTCCCATGACTCGCAAATCGGCTGGCGTAATGGTAATTGTGGCTCTTTTCATACTCTTCCAGATTCCCGGATGGGTATCGACCATTTACAGAGCTGTCACCGGAACTAGTATCGCTGCAGACGGTGATTCGGGTAAGCCAATGTCGCCACTTGAGCGGGCAAGAAAACTGCGCAACGGCGGAATGCAAAGCAGCATGGGGCAGAATAACGCACCCAGCATGGCTGACTATCCGCAAATGCCCTCGCAACAAAATAATTTCCCTTCCAACGCCAATCCGATGCCTGGACAGGGCGGACAGGCACAAGCTGGTGCTTCAATTCCTGCTCCGGTCAATGCCGACGGCACTCCTGTGATTGGAGGGAGCTGGAACATACAAGCTTTTGCCGCCCAGAAAGCTTTCCCAGGTAAAATCAATTTGAAGCAAAAGGGTCTGCAATTCAGTGGAACCGGTGCCGATGGAGCAGGTGTATTCCAGATTGCAGGCGAACTTGTGCCACCGGATAAAGTGACATTCGCCAAGGAATATGACGCCGAATCACGAAAGAGAGGAGCGCTTCCCAACACAATTTTTTATGAAGGTCGCCTGCAGGAACAAGGCGGTTTGTACGTGGCCGCAGGCGGTTATCTGACTGAAAAGAGAGCCGGCTTCGAACACAGTCAATTCAATAGATCGCAGATGATCCGCATCACAGGCACCTGGAAAGCGCAACAAGTTGTGGCGGCTCAACCTGAAGGCGGAATGTGGGACAAACTGCCCTTTAACCAAAAAGGAAAAGAAGCTCCCAAGCCTGGTTATAAGCACCAGCAGGACATCTTCCTGAAAATTGGTTTGACCTGTCTGGGTGCCGGTGCTGTCATTGTATTTTTATTCTATGCTTTGTTCTCACCTGAAGGCGTCATCAACCGTTTCGAGAAAAACAAATATATTCCGTCTCAATTCAAAAAACCGCATGACAAGCTCCTTAAGGAATTCGGCAAGCCTTTAAAATCAGGCGGCGTGCCTCTGGGCAGAAGACTTGAATGGTTCTGGTTGTGGTTCTGGACGCCAAAATATCTGGCTCTTCCTCCTGACGTCCGCACTAAAAATCCGCACATTCTGGTGTTGGGCGGATCGGATCAAGGTAAAACAAGCTTGATAGCATCTATGGTCACCCACGACATTAAATCAGCAGACAGAGCGGTTGTTGTTATCGACTCAGACGGTCATTTGACAGATCTTGTGGTGAATTGGATGGCTTCCCAGCCTGACGCCGAGAAGTACGCTGATCGGGTAGTGCTGATTGACCCCACATTCAAAGACGGATCTCTCGCTTACAATCCCTTGGAATATCCGGAAGACGGAGATTTACAGGCAGCATCATCAGCCATCGTACATGGTTTCAAAGCCATCTATACCGAGCCGCCCGGATCTCAGTCCAAATGGGACGCGCAGACAGCGCATATATTGCGGAATGCAGCTCTTCTTCTTATGGTAAATGGGCGCTCACTCACTGATTTGCCCAGTCTTTTACAAGACAACGATTTCCGCGACATCATGTTGGAAACCATTGAGCGCAAGAAAAACGAGAAATCTGAATACATCTCCATTATGGAGACCTGGAACCAGTACAAAAAATTGGCACGTACTGACCAGTGGATAACTTGGGTTGAACCTATTTTGAACAGAGTTGGTCCCATGCTGTCTGATGGACGGATTCGTCCGATATTAACTAAACCTAAAAGCGATTTGAAGTTGAGAGAGATAATTCGCCAGAAAAAAATATTGCTTGTCAAAGTGCCTCAAGGAGAACTGGACCAAAACGCAAACCTTTTGGGAAGTCTTATTGTGACTGGAGTTCAACAAGCGGCAATTTCATTTGGACGTGAAGCTCAAGACAGCAAGACGGAAAGACCAGTCACGCTCTATCTTGATGAAATGGATACGTTCATTGAGAAGGAAACAGTCAATACAATCACCTCTGAATCTGCTCGTTATCAAATTGGTTTTGTCGGTTCAATCAAAACTTTGCAAGGACTTCCCGAGGATTACCGCAACCAGCTTATCATCAGCGTAGGCACCATTGCAGTGTTTGCCCTTTCCAAAAAAGATGCAGACATGATGGGTCCGCAGCTCTTCCGCGTGGACGGTCGCAAAGTCAAACAGATGACTCTGGGACAATGGTTCAATCCAGTTAACGCCGCTCGAACCTACGAACTTATCATGGACGAAGAGAAACTGAATATCGACCGAGTAGTAGGTCAGGAAGAACAATGTTATTTCTGTTATAGAGTCGGCACCACGGCAGGTGTGTTCAAATTGAAAGCATTTGATTTTAAAGAAGTAGCTGAAGACAAGGTCAACAAAGCGGTAATAGGTCGAATGCACGGAAATTTGAGCGGAAAGAAGTCTGATAACTGAATATTGTTTATAGTTAGATAAATTAGGTTTTTTAATTTGGAGTTAAGCCATGGTTATGGCATCAAATCGTAATATCTGGGAAGAAAAGATCGCCGACTTGAGGCGGTACGATCTCGATGAAATCGACTTTCAGCGACTGGATGCAAGTGAGCTTACCAGCTGGCCGATTCCCAATCTTACTTTCGTGCGCATAGACGGAGTGCTTCGATCATGGGATATCGAACGAGAAAAAAACCAGCAATCACAACAGCCGCAACAAGGAAACGATCAGGATCCATCCAAACCGCCGAAGCGAATGTATTTGTCTGAAGATGCGTTATGCGGTCTGCACAGTCAAAGGGCCAATCTGGCTTTTGCAGTGATCGGTAACAAACAGGGCGTAAAATATTATATGGGTATTTCACTGCCCGAAAGCGAAAGCAATGGCAGTTTAGAGCCCGTGAGCAACGTTTCCTTTACCAGTTTGCGTTCCATTCTTCACAGTGTTTATAACGGTGTGGACATATACAAAGAACCGTTCAGCTCTGATCAAATAAAGAGTATGATTGAGCCTCTTGCGGTGCACACAGGACTGGTCACAGGCATCCCGGCTTTAAAATCAACTGCAGGAGATACCGCCGAATCGGAACAGATAGAAAGACTGGCAAACGGTTTGCAAGGTCATGATTTTGGCTTTCTTGTGCTTGCAACACCTATACCCAACAGAAAAGTTTCGCAGGAAGAATTTGCCGTAGTGGATCAAATTCAGAGGGCCCAGGAAAATGAAGACCCTGAGAAAAAACGGCGTATCAAATACTTCCTGGAACTGCTTGATGCTTATCTTAAACATGTCCAGCTGGGCACTGCCGTCGGTCACTGGTTGTCCGGTGTTTACTTTTTTGCCCCTGAGCGATCTGTTTTTGTCCGACTGCAATCCTTGATTCGAGCTACTTATGTGGATGAGACCAGTCGCCCCACTCCGCTCAGAACGCATGAAATACGAGGACTGCAGCCCCATACGCAGCAATTCGGTATTCTAAGAACAAAGCGCTCTGAAGGAATCCACCATGAATTGATGGAATACAAATTCCTTTCACCGCTTTCTTCCCGCACACTGTCTGCATTCATCCACTTGCCTAAACGAGAAATGCCAGGCTTCCGAATTAGACGATCCGCAGATTTCAGTTTGTCTCCCATAGCTCCCAATAATCCCAATCGCTCAATTGCGATTGGCAATATCCTGGATCGAGGCTTGGATACAGGAAACCTTTATGAAATAGATATCGACGCCATGCAAAAGCATACTATCGTATGCGGTGTCACAGGCGGTGGTAAAACCAACTCTTGCTTTTATCTGCTCGGGCAGTTATGGCGGTATAAAATTCCCTTCATGGTAATTGAACCTGCAAAATCTGAATACAGGCATATGATGCTGCAATCCGAAGCTTTCAAAGGTGTCGGACAAGCCTTTTCTCTGGGTGACGAAACAGTATCTCCATTCCGGCTCAATCCATTTGAAATTATGAGGGGGGTAAAAGTACAAACTCACCTTGACGCTCTTAAGTCAGTATTCAACGCATCTTTCGAAATGTATTCACCAATGCCGCAGGTGCTTGAAAAAGCTCTGAACGATATCTATGCAGTACGAGGCTGGGACCTGGTCAACAACAAAAACAGGAGGTTGCCACCCGGCATTAATCCTGGTGACCCGGAATGTCCCAACGAAATTTATCCGACAATGAAAGACCTCTATGAAATCATAGATCCCACAGTCGAGTCGTTTGGATATTCAGAGCGTATCGGACCTGACGTGCAAGCCGCTCTCAAAGCCCGTATCGGATCACTGCTGATAGGCGGTAAAGGTCAGATGCTAAATACCAGAAGATCAATTCCTCCGGAGATTTTGTTTGAACGTCCCACTGTAGTTGAGTTAAAGATGGTGTCGGAAGACTCGGAAAAGTCGTTCCTGATGGGTATGCTCCTCGTTTTTCTTTATGAATACCGAGAAGCGCTGGGTCCCAAAGAACATTTGAAACACGTCATGCTGGTGGAAGAGGCTCACCGACTCTTGAAAAATACCAACACCCAGCAATCAGGGGAGACGGCAAACCCGGCCGGAAAAGCGGTTGAATTCTTCACCAACATGTTGGCTGAAATTCGTGCCTATGGACAGGGATTCATCATCGCTGACCAGATCCCCAACAAACTGGCACCAGAAGCGCTTAAAAACACAAACTTGAAAATCATGCACCGCATCGTCGCCGTGGATGACCGTGACTCTATGGGCGGTTCTATGAACCTGGATGATATTCAGAAAAGACACGCCACTGCTCTTGGACAGGGGCGCGCCCTTGTATACGCAGAAAAAATGGAACAACCCTTTCACCTGCAGATCATGTTCGACAAAAGTAAGGAAGTGCCGGCTCCGGAGACGCCAGAAGAATCTGATGAAATTGTGCGTCAAGCTATGAAACCGCTCGATATTGTGGGCAAATTCGACAGACACTTGGGATGCAAATTCTGCTTGCACCGCTGTGATTCCACCATACTTGATACCGCTGTCCCTGTCGCCGACGATTCATTGTTCAGACAAGTTTATAACCGTTATGTTTTATCTACACTGAAAGATCTCACACAACTTGTGCACTTCAGAGCGCAGATCATTCACGAAATTCAGCGTATCATAGGAGGTCGAGCCCGTACCGGAAACATAACAGGCATCACCTGGTGTGCTCTAACTCAGGCTACCGACCGTTATTTCGAGCGAAAAGGTGAAGAACATTTCTGGTTTTACGATCAGGTCAAAGAACAGCATTTGCGCTGGCTGAACTTACTCAGGCCAGCTTTCCAGCCTACAGAAGTAAACAGAAAGCTCGATATCAACGTATTGAGACAATGGCGTGACGACTTTATAGAATTGCACAAACGTGATCAAGGTCCTCTTCCCACTTGCGCACCATGCACTTCCAAATGTCTTTATCGCTTCGAAGTTGCCGAAGTTGTGCGGGATCCCAAAATCAAATTCGATTTCAACTCTTCCATCAACAGAAAAGATTCTCCCGCATCCGACTCTGCTGCCTGGTTCTGTCGCTTATTGACCGAACGTCTTGTTGGACAGGGCGAACTCGACCTGGCTTATTGTCTGGCTGCGCATCTTATTAAAGACCAGCAACTTTCAACCGATGCCCAACTTGTTTTATTGCATAAAGTGAGAAGCGCTCTGGAGAATTTTGACAAAGAAGGATTCGACGCACAAGGAGAAGGAGGCCCAGACCCCGGTATGGGTCCACCACCCGGTGAATAAAATTATATGAAAGAGAAAAGAGGGAAAGGCTCAAAAAAATCAAAAGCCAAATTGTCACTGGTGCCAAATGAACCAGTGGAAAAATCTTTTGTCGAAGAACTGGGAGTTGTCGACCTCAGTGATCCTATATTAGCCAGTCATGGACGTATATTTTCAGTGGCAGGTCCGGACCATCCGGTGGCTGAATTCACTGATGATTACCTGGTATTACATCCTTCAGACAAACCCTATCAGCAAGAGGATCAAGCTCCTGCCGAAAAAATAGTATTTAAAATGGATGATCGAGGAGTGATACTGAACGAAATTGGTGAGCCCAGAAAAATTCCCGGTGCAAAGTATCATGGCAGCCAGATTTATGTTTACTGGAAATTGCGACCTGGCTCTCTTTTTCACTATGTGGTCTTTTTCGATGAGAAGAACAGGCCCAATTTGTTGACCTTTAAAGGGCACAAATTAACCACCGAACTCGTGTACAAACTGCGCAATATGACACATAACGGCGAGATGACACATTATCCGGAAATCGGTCATAAACCGGATACCGACGACGATTAGGCCATTTTTTATTGACTTATTTTCTTACCGGCCAGGAATTTCTGACAGTAGTCTTGCCAGTTGCGCGACAAATCGTTGCGCACCATTTCTTCCACCGCAGACGGTGGCAATTCCATCTTGATTGATTTTCTTGACTTACTATTTATATTGTATTCATGACGAGTGGAACGATCACCCACAATCTCGTATGCAACCACCGGGGTCCAATTACCGTCTTTCATCACTTCAAGCTGCCATTTTTCCGCTCTGTCGGCACCGGCAACAGCCTGGGCGTCAAGCAGAACAATTCGCGATGACTCACTGAGACTTTCCACCAGTTTGTTCATATTGAACTGCCTGGAAGGAATATTTTTATTGCTTGATGCATCCTTTCTTGCTTTCTGCATGCTTGAAAGTGAATTGGAAAGCGATTCGGAAGTGTGTCCTGATCTTCCGGACAAAGCTTCATCGGCACCTTGCTCCATCGGATCATTCAATTTTTGCGTGATAGCAGCCTTAGCCGCATGGCTGATATTGGGTACTCCGTGCGGATCCACTTCAGTTTTGACCAGTGGTGTCACATCCGAGTTAGCCACTTTTCTCTCTTTTGCAGGAAGCTCAAGAGTATGCACGTTGTCTTCATTGCCTTGATTCGGCATCGGTGCCAGAGGATCATGTTTGGTTTTGGCAATTTCTCCGGTCAAAGAAACTTGATTGGCGACTGT
>CAZEQP010000041.1:0-11482 GCA_964514345.1 uncultured Candidatus Obscuribacterales bacterium | reverse complement strand
GATTCTTAGCAATATAAACTTTTGCCCGGGCACTTTGGTCTTTACTTAAAGAACCGGTGATAATGCCTTTATTGTTTCGATTGACCAGAATATTGCCACGTTCATCCATAAGCACCCAGCCGATAAGTGGGAGTGGATCTTTAGCCGGCGCACCTTCGTTAGGCTTCCCTGATTCAATATCAAAATAAGAAACATGGCAAGGACAAAGAATCTTTCCATGTGCATCGACTTTGTTGCCTACCGTGCATCCCAAATGTGTGCATTTGGCAGAGAGCAAAAGGGGCAACCCATCTTTGCCTTTAAACGCAAGAGCCGGCTGCATTTTGTAGTCGATAAAATATTTACCCGAGTCCGCCCTCAATTCGCTTAATGGGCCTATCAAAATATAATTTGAAGCTTGCCTCTCTAATTCCAACTTGCGTTGATCAACTGTCGACTCCAGGCGCGAGAGCCTTAATTCCATCAATTCGGTTTCTTCCTTTCGATCAAGACGCGGACCGAAGAAAAAATTGAAAACATTTCTTACTGTTCCGACCGAAAGAAGAAAACCTCCAAATGCAATACCTAAAAAGGCGCGTAGAAAATGCCGTTTGCTTTCTTCAACCGCAAAGGCGGCAGGTGCATCTTCTTGGTCCATGCGTATATTGTTCCAGACCACTTGCTGGGGAGGGCGGAACAAATATTCAATCGGCACGGCAAACATGTGCAGTAATCTGGAAAATGGAATTATGAGCAGGAAAATCCATGCACCCACAATATGCGCTTTTACCACCAGAGGCAGATCGCTGATACTAGCAAGATTGGGCTGGAATGTAAGGATGCTCCAGACATATGGAGTGGTGGTTCCCGAACACCAAACGCTGCCCCACCGGCAGTGAGCGGCAATGGCTGCACCCAATCCGACTTGCAGAAACAACAAGAAAATAACAAATAAATCCATGATTGATGTTACTGCTTGAATCTTAGACGATGTCAATCGTCTGACTGTTAAAACAACCAGACCTAGAAGACATAGTATTGAAAGCCCAAAACCAATAGACTCGACTGCAATCAGAATAGTTTGATGTGAAAGAAGGCTCTGCCAAAAATCAGGCAGCAGAAAGGCGATAAGATGAGCAAGCAGAATTATGATGATACCGATATGCCACGGCAGTGATCCCCACATAAGTCCTTTGCTTTCAAGAAATTGCGAAGACAATGATGAATATGTGAGCGGGGCTGTGCGCATTCTGTAAATGGAGCCGAAAATGCAAATGAAAATGGCAAGATATGGAAGAACTATAAATAATAGAGTTTCAACCATTTTCTACCTCCTTGCTGTCGGTGTTCAATATTAAGAGTACAGCTGAAAGAATAAAATAATATGCATTGTCTGAATCTTTGAGCCGGTCGGTCATCTCTTTTACCGGCTCCAACATGCAAAAACTGACTAATTCTTCAAGCTCCTCATCATCCAACCAACTGGAGAATCGCAAAAGCAGGGATAAATGATCAGGTAATTCTCCTTGCGAATCAAATCCCAACTCAGAGTATTTTTCTTGTAGAGTAGCCATTAATGTACCGCGGTCAAAATTTTCATCGCCGAATATATATCCGGTGACATATGGGCTGCAAATCGCGGCTAAGTCAAAAGTCCGGGTGAACAACTCTTCAAACTCAGTCTGTGAATTCTTGTTCAAGGCGGTTTCGAGTAACTCAATTTGTTTTTTTGTTTTGGGAAAGGAGGAAACAACGCTTTGACCCAACCGGCTCATGTCCTTTTGAAAATCTCCCTGAGGGTATTTGAGCATCAGCCCAAGCTGGGCCAAGGCGATTCCTTTTTTAGTTCCCATTTTTACAGTCATAGTCCTATCCCCGGTGTCAGATTGGAACCCACATTCATTCCGCAAGAACCTTTGCAAAGCTCGGGATTGCAGCTGCTTTCAATTGCTTCTTCACGCTGTATCTCAGGAATCACAAAACGCTGATCGATAGTAGGCAAGGCTGTAAGTTGATAAATGGCTTCAGCTTCCTCCGGCGTGGTGGCACCTTCACGCATCATTTTGCTGACCATTACAATATCAAGATCTTCCATGTCCAGAGATCTTTTATAATAGCGTACAGCCATCAGTTTTTTCATGACCGCCTCAATGAGTTCTTCATTGCCGGCACTGAACAAACGAGCAAGATATTTTATAGGCAAACGGGATTTTTCCAAGCTGGTGAAAAATTGTTCAAGCGGATTTTCATAAATTCCGTTGTCCATTTTACCCATGACAGGCAAAAGCGGAGGCACATAAAACAACATAGGCATTGTGCGGTACTCAACATGCAATGGAAGAGCAATTTTCCATTGCATCACATATTTGTACACAGGAGAAAGTTGGGCTGCTTTTATGAATTCATCGCTGATACCGTTTTTCTTGGCTAGAGCAACAATTTTTTCATCGAAGGGATCGCAAATAACACTTCTTTGTGACTCAACCAGAGCTTGATCCGGCACTTTCATCGCCTCAGCCACTCTGTCTGCGTCGTAGAGTAAAACACCCAGATATCTGATTCTTCCCACGCAGGACTGGAAGCAATTAGGTATTTGTCCTGTCTCCAATTTCGGGTAGCACAAAATGCATTTTTCCGATTTACCTGTTTTCCAGTTGTAATATATTTTTTTATACGGGCAAGCTGATATGCAGGCTCTCCACCCCTTGCATACATCCTGATTTATAAGAACTATTCCATCTTCGCCCCGTTTGTATAATGCTCCTGACGGGCAGGAGGCAACACAGCTTGGATTGGCGCAGTGGTTGCAGATGCGCGGAAGATACATCATCGATATGCGTTCGATTTCGAAGAGCTGTTCTCTTTCTTCGTCAGACAAACCTTCCAAATTCAGATCATTTTCGGCATAAATCGGCGAGCCGGATAAGTCGTCGTCCCAGTTGGGGCCGGCTTCTATATTTATAGGCTCACCTGTAATTTGAGAAACAGGAATGGCGGTGGGCTGGTCATCACCCTCGGTACCATCGAATAGTTCGGCGTATTTATAAGTCCACGGCTCATAATAGTCTTCCAGTCCCGGCTGATTAGGGTTGTAAAAAAGTTTGATGAAAGAATCAAGTTTATTTTGGCTGCGTAATTCCAGTTTACGTGAGCCGTTCTTTCCACTTAATTTCCAACCGCCCTTATAATGATCCTGATCTTCCCATAAGGTCGGAAATCCTGTTCCAGGCTTTGTTTCAACATTGTTCCACCACATGTACTCGGCTCCGGGGCGATCAGTCCACACATTTTTGCAGGCAATACTGCAAGTGTGGCAGCCGATACATTTGTCGAGGTGAAATACCATGGATACTTGGGCGCGTATGTTCATAATCAGTACTCCACTTTGTCCATGCGTTTTACTACAACAAAGGTATCGCGATTGACACCCGGCGGTCCCCAGTAATTGAAGGCATAAGTAAACTGGGCATAACCCCCTATCATAAATAACGGTTTCAATCTGGTTCTGGTTAAACTGTTATGTCCGCCTGCTCGACGCATTCCGCGTTCTTTCGATTTGGGAACGGCTAGGGTGCGTTCAGGCGAATGATAAATAAAGGCCAGACCTCTGGGAATGCGCGCACTGACACAGGCTCTTGTACAAACTACACCGTGGTCGTTGAATACTTCTACCCAGTCGTTATCTTCTACGTTAATTAGATCAGCATCCTTATCATTGATCCAGACTGGTTCAATTCCTCTGGAAAGTGTTTTCATACGCAAAGTGTCACCGAAAGTAGAGTGAATATGCCACTTTCCATGAGGGGTCAAATAATTAAGTATGAGAGACCCTCCGTCTTTTGACGATTTTTCTAGATCGCGCGCTGTATGCATCGTAAGGCGCGGCTTATATGTGGGCAAATGCTCGCCAAATGCTATATAAGTCTCATGATCAAGGTATAAATGTTGACGGCCTGTTAAAGTTCGCCAGGGAATTTCTTCTTCCACATTTTGACAATAGGCCGAATAGGTTCGATTGTCGGCTGTAATACCGGTCCAGAACGGTGTGGTTAAAATTCTTCTTGGTTGGGCTTTCAAATCATTGAAAGTGTATCTGACCCCGCGTGTATCTTTTGCCAGATGACTGTGATCTATTCCTGTTTTTTGCGACTCGGCAAGATAAGCACGATAAGCCAGCTCGCCATTGGTTTCGGCCGCCAATAAAAGAATCAATTCGCAGACATTGAGATCCTGGCGCAAAGATGGATATGTATGTCCGCCCCAGGTTTCAGTTGGATTTAATTCCATATAGTGGTCATAGATATCGTCTACATCGTAATGAGTTCCATGCACGGCCAGTCCGTTTTCTCTAACCAAGGGGCCCAGAGAGATAAACTTGTTGTACAAATTGGGATAATCGCGCTTGATTACTTTGAGATTGGGCATTGTTTTTCCCGGTATCGCTTCACATTCTCCGGAAATCCAGTCCAAAACCTGAGCTTGAGCGATTTCGGCAGGAGTATCGTGCATCAAAGGTGATGCCACAATATCGGTACATGGTTCAGGCAAATATTTTTCTGAAAGTTCGGCTGTCTTTTTTGCAATTCCTTTGAAAATATCCCAGTCGCTTTTAGATTCCCAGCATGGCGGCACCGCCGGCTGCAAGGGATGAATGAAAGAATGCATATCTGTTGTATTTAGATCATGCTTTTCATAATAAGTGGCAGCCGGAAGGACAATGTCTGAATAAAGAGCGGATGAATCCATTCTGTAATTCAAATCGACAATGAGATCCATCTTGCCCAGTTCCACTTTGTCATGCCAGGTGACTTCTTTCACCAGATCTTTAGCTGCTTCATCCGCGATGGCATTATTGTGAGTACCAAGATAATGTTTGAGGAAATATTCATGTCCCTTGGCCGAGGATAAAATGGCATTGCCTCTCCAGATATACCAGAGGCGGGGGTAACATTCAGGATTATCCGGTTCTTCCATTGAAAACTTAAGCGAACGATCTTTCAGTTTTTCAACAACATACTGAATCGATTCTTTATCAGAGACGGCTCCTGATGCTTTTGCCTCCTCCATCAATTTGAAATTGCTCCGGTTGAACTGAGGAAAGCAGGGCAACCAGCCTGAGCGGACCGCCTTAATTTGTTTATCGATTGTATGCCCATGGGCCATGTCATGTTTTTCGTCGGCAACGGCGCAGACATCATCAAAATTGGTGTCATATCGCCACTGATCCGAGTGGACATAATGAAATGAGGGAGTGTTTTGCAACCGTGGTGGTGCATCCCAATCCAAGCCGAAAGCTATGGGGGCCCAGGATGCTTGCGGGGCTAATTTTTCTTGCCCGACATAATGATTGAGACCACCGCCGTTGACACCCACACAACCGCAGAGCACCAGGGGAGCGATAATTGATCTGTAAATAAGATTATTGTGATACCAGTGATTGGCACCGGCTCCAATTATCACACTGCATTTGCCTTTGCTGCCTGCGGCGGTTTTTGCCCATTCACGGGCAAATTTAACAACTAAAGAAGCACTGACTCCGGTGAATTTTTCTTGCCATGCCGGAGTATATGGAACAGTTTCGTTTTCATAGCTTTCAGGATAATTTCCCTCAAGTCCTCTTGGTACGCCGTATTGAGCAATCATCAATTCAAGGGCGGTAGTGACGAAAATTTTTCCTTCCACAGTCTCCACTTCGCGAACCGGTACTCCGCGTGTCAATTGCACATTATTTCCAAAACTGGAAAAATCAGGAAAGCAAACCTGAACGACCTCATTTTTTGAATCCGGCGTATCGAGCATTAAAACAGGATCGATTGGCTTGTTTGTGATTGAATCTTCCAGTTTCAGATTCCACTCACCTTTTTGTTTTTGCCAGCGATGGCCGACAGTGCCTTTCGGGATAGCGAGACTGTCTGTATTTGCATCAAGAACAAACATTTTCCAATCGGAATTTTCTATTTCTTTTGTTTCTTTTATCTGACTAGCACGTAAAAATTTGCCGGGAGAAAAGGTGCCGTCATCATTCTTTTTCAATGCAACAAGAAAGGGCATGTCGCTATATTTTTTGACATAATTCATAAAGTAAGGGGTCTGTTTTTCACAGTAAAATTCCTTCAGAATTACGTGTGTTCCCGCCATCCAGAAAGCGGCATCCTGTCCTTGATGAATGGGAACCCACTCGTCGGCAATTTTAGATACTTGCGAAAAGTCAGGTGAAAATACAACTACTTTTGCTCCTCGATGCCTGCCTTCCACCAAAAAGTGAGCGTCGGGAGTACGTGTCATCAATACATTTGAGCCGACCACTGCTACAAATTTGGAATGGAACCAGTCTGCGCTTTCAGCTACATCGGTTTGTTCTCCCCATGTCTCAGGAGATGCCGGCGGCAGGTCGCAGTACCAGTCGTAAAAAGATAAACAAATTCCACCCATGAGCTGAAGGAATCTGGCTCCTGAAGCGTAACTGACCATCGACATGGCCGGAATAGGCGAGAAACCGACTATTCTATCGGGGCCATGTTTTTGAATAGTGGCAATATTGGCAGCCGCCATCAGTTCGTTTACTTCTGCCCAGTCCGAACGACGAAAGCCGCCTTTACCTCGCGCTTTCTGATAGCGTTGTCTTGATTGGGGATTTTCGACAATTGAACGCCATGCTTGCACAGAATCATTGCCGCATTTTTCTTTAGCCTCTCTCCAGAGATCTATCAAAGCACCTCGGACATAGGGATATTTCACTCTCAGTGGGGAGTATAAATACCAGGAACATGAAATGCCTCTTTGACACCCGCGCGGTTCATGAGGAGGAATGTCTTTACTGATTGTCGGATAATCAAGAGCCTGCAACTCCCAGGTCACTATTCCATTTTTAACATATACATTCCAGCTGCAAGAACCGGTGCAATTGACACCATGAGTGCTGCGCACGATTTTGTCGTATTGCCATCGGTTTCGATAAATGTCTTCCCACTGGCGTTGCTTGGGAGCAAATATGTCTTTTATCCAGGCCATTTTATTTTCTCCTTTGAAGCTTGGCGCGTACACCAGTGTTTCTCTTTCGATATCCCAGAGCGATAATTGCCAATACGATTCCTGAAAGTATGAAACCTATTAACATGATGGAAGGCGTTTTCTTCATCTGGTGCGGACTTCCCAGAGATTTCAAATACGCTGCAAGGTCGACGGCCTCCCTGTGAGTAATCTGACGATCCTTATAAGTAAATTTCATAACTTTGTAAGGAGTGTGTTCACAGGCCGAGACCAGGGCTGTTTCACTCATTTTGGCACCTATGCCTGTGAGATCAGGACCCATATTGCCGCCGTTTTTATCGATACTGTGACAGGCAATACAGGATAGACCACCATTTTTAAATGCTTCGTCCCCGAAAAAGAAACGAGCACCGACCATGGCCGAACCAACTTCAGACACTGGAGCAACAGGTTTGACATCCGTTTCGGTTTTTGCGGCTGATTTGGGTTGCGCATCGGCGACAACGGCAGGTTTTGTCTCTGTTTGATTTTTTAAGAATTGAACGAGGGAATCTGTTTCTTCTTCACTGAGCGGGCCGACATTCTTTTCCATGTCTTTGACCGATTTTTCAAGGTCGGTCGTATTCCAATTTTTTGTTGGAGCAAGATCCGGACCCACTGTGGCACCACCACCTAGTGTGTGACAGCCGGCACATTTTTCGTTATATAACGAAGAGGCATCTTGAGCCCATGCCGAAGTGTCCGACAGAATACTCGATACTGTAAGTAAACAACAAACCAGCGCCGTTCCGGCAACGCTCTTGACTGGGGTTCTAAGTCTACCTTCCAACTGTTTCGTCTCCCTCGATTTACTGCGACGATAGTAAGATCTTATGATTATTCAGCATTGACATTAATCCTTCTCAAGGATGAACTTTAGGCGGAACAAAGTAACCGAACGGGAACAAGTTGCATTGAAGCTTATATCCTTGTGAATCAGTCTAAAGGATGATTCTTATCGGTATGCCGTTGCATAGACTTAAGGCAGTGGGATTCTTTGTGCAATAAATGCCGAACGCTCATCCAGTCAATAACAGTATTAATTGTCCTATCGACTCAATGTTGGGTTTGATAAGTGCAAAATGGACTGTGCAAATTCTTCAAGAGTTGAGTTTGGGTTCCGTTAGAACAAGAAGATTCTTAAAGTTGATTCCCGGGCTTAGCATGAAATCTCTGTTAGAAAGGCTGAAAGCGTTGCATGAAGCTGGAATGATCAATCGCACCCAATTTGCTGAAAAGATTCCTCATGTTGAGTATTCAATCACTGAAAGAGGAAGACGACTACTTGACGTAATGAGCGAGCTGAAAAGAATTGCGGCAGAAATGGCACAGTTTGACTGCAAATGCCCTATGGAAACATCGTGCCGTTCAGAAATTCGGTGTCCCTCATACCGAGATTGGGTTTGAACACCACTCTACTGGTTACCTATTTGTGACCAATGGTGGTGTTCGTACCCAGTTGCTAGACTGAGCCAGCAAAATTTGAGGGCTAATTTGTGCATTATCCAATATTGATTCAAGGTGGAATGGGAGTGGGCGTATCGAACTGGCGTCTGGCTAAGGCTGTTTCTTGCCAGGGACATCTGGGTGTAGTTTCAGGAACACTTCTTGATCATGTTTTTGCTCGCCGGTTGCAGGATGGTGATGAAGGTGGTCATTTGAAAAGGGCCGGCTTGCAGTTTCCTGAAAAAGGTATTTTTGAGCGTGTCTGGAAAAAGTACTATATTCCCGGAGGCAAAGAAAAACTGGCACCTTATCTGCCGCTTCCAATGTTTGGTTTGCGCACATCTAAAGAACTGATGGAGCTTGTGATTTTAGCTAATTTTGTCGAAGTGTGGCTGGCTAAAGAAGGTCACGACGGCCCTATCGGAATCAATTATCTGGAAAAGATTCAGCTCCCGACCCTTCCTTCTATTTATGGAGCAATGCTTGCCGGAGTCGACTATGTTTTGATGGGAGCAGGAATACCCAAAGCAATTCCGGGGATTCTGGATCGACTGGCACAAAATCTTGAAGTGAAGTTAAAAATTGAAGTTGAAGGCGACAAAGAAACACTTGAAGAAACGCCTGTCTTGACCTTTTGTCCTTATGATTTCGTTGAAAGAAAAGGAGACTTAAAACGACCTAAGTTTATTGCCATAGTATCTTCACATACACTGGCAGCCAACTTAGCTAGAAAATCCTCCGGAGTTGTGGATGGTTTTGTGGTAGAAAATCATCAAGCCGGAGGGCATAATGCTCCTCCGCGTGGACAACTCAAACTGGATGAAAACAACGAGCCTGTTTACGGTGATAAGGACAACGCAGACCTTTCTGAAATGAAGAAATTGAACTTGCCTTTCTGGCTGGCCGGAAAATATGGAACGGCTGAAGGCTTGGAGAAAGCACGTTTATCCGGAGCGCATGGTGTCCAGGTCGGCACACCTTTTGCATTTTGCAAAGAGTCAGGAATTGACAAAGATTACAAAGAAACGATATTAAGCAAAGTCGCACAGGGCACCATAAAAATTTTCACCGACCACCGGGCGTCGACATCCGGATATCCGTTCAAAGTGGTTGAGTTGGAAGATACAGTTTCAAATGAGGAAGTTTATTTGAAAAGAAAACGTGTATGTGATGTAGGTGCTCTTCGAACAGCCTATGTAAAAAGCGACGGTAGCATAGGCTTTCGCTGTCCAGGCGAGTCGGAAGAAATTTATCTGAAGAAAGGCGGCAAAAAAGAAGACACAATAGGTCGAAAATGCTTATGCAACGGTTTACTTTCGACAGTGGGCATTCCGCAAGTTAGAGAAAGCGGCTATGTAGAGCCGGCTATTGTTACAGCCGGCGATCATATAGTTGAATTACGCCGATTTGTGTCAACCGACAACATCGAATATTCAGCTCAAGATGTGATTGAAAGCATAATCAAAAGGCATAACTGAGATCAAGCTCTTTTTCCAGCGCGCTTGGAAAAAGCATATCCGCTTCTTCATGTACTGTTCGGCGCAGAGCGCAATCAATCTCTTCGATTCCGTTTAAAAATATTCGATATGAATGACAGGCTTTTTCAGGCAATGAATAATTGCTGGTCAATTCTCTTATCTGAGTCAAAAGGTTGGAAACGTCTTCATGGTCTAGTTCCAGTATACGAATTGAATTTACAAGTGAACCACAATGAAATCTGGGAAGTTTTTGCATTTTATCCAACCTTTTAATGAAGGGAAACAGAGTCTCTTCCTCTTTGAGAACATGCAAGTCAAATGCTACGGCCAATTGTTTTAACAAAGCAGTCACTTGTACCAGCTCCGGCCTTTCTTCACCATATCTTGCAGTTACTTTATCCGAAAGTCGAATCAAACGGGGAAGTCTATCTTTTAGATAAATGTGCAGGACCTTTTCCAGATGTCCGACCAGGCTTGTCAAACTGGCGTTCTCAGGAAGTTCTTGTGCATTTGCATTTAACGATAAAGTCATAGTTTCTGTTTTCTCCTCATTATTTGTTTTTGTTTGCAAAGGCTCGAAGAAAGCCGTAAAGTGACGCAGCGCCGGTGCCTCTTTTACGATTTTCAACCCAACCAGTTTGTTTGCCTCCTTTTGAATGTTGGCAAAAGCTTCTATAACATACTCAAAATGACTTTGGGTGTAAACGCGCCGGGGAAGTGCAAGACGCACCAATTCTTTGCGCGCGCATATTTGCTTTCCGGTTTTTGCATTGGTTTGCCCGAACATGGCTGTACCAATTTCACAAGCGCGAATGCCGCCTTCTAAAAACAATCGGCAAACTAAGACCTGTCCGGGGAAATTACCCGGTTCTATATGAGGAAGCATGCGGGCAGCATCCACATACACTGCATGCAGTGCCGGAGGATTGATGAGAGGGATGCCCAGTCGTTTGAGACCGTCATGTAGAAAACGTGCAGAAGCAGCTCTATAGTTTAGATAATCCAGCTCCAAGACTTCTGTTAATCCCACTGCAATTGTTTCCAAATCGCGCCCGGTCAGTCCTCCATAAGTGGGGAAACCCTCGGAGACTATTAAGTCTACTTTTAATTTCTCAGCCAATTCTTTATCATTCAAGGCTATGAATCCACCTATATTGGCAAGTCCGTCTTTCTTGCAAGACATCAAGGCACCATCGGCATAACTAAACATTTGCAAGGCTATGGAGCGTATGGAGCGGGTGGAATAACCCGCCTCCAGTTGTCTGATGAAATATGCATTTTCAGCAAATCGGGCAGCATCTATATATAAAGGGATGCCGTATCGTTTTAACAAAGAACTTGTTTGAGCCAGATTTTGTATTGAGACCGGCTGTCCCGCGCAAGTATTGCTTGTGACAGTCATTATTACAAAAGGAATATTTTCAGCACCTGTTTTTTCAATCAACAACTCCAACCTGTCTAAATCAATATTTCCCAGGAAATTTTCCCCTCCTGCGCCGAGCCAGGCTTGGCAAGGGAGATCAACGGCTTTTGCTCCAAGTCTTTCTATA
>CAZEQP010000040.1:0-11542 GCA_964514345.1 uncultured Candidatus Obscuribacterales bacterium | reverse complement strand
CCTTGTGATCTGACGACCAAAAAGTGCGATATTGATTTTAAGAAACAACCCAAATGGCTGCCGGCTTTATACGGTCGTTTAAAAAAGGAAATGAGTAAATATCCCATAAACGGAAGTCCCGGCTCAAAGCCTAAAAACAATTGGGAAAGAGTCGGATCAATCATCAACCAGATTAGATAAGAACAAAAAGCGTTTCCACGCCATATAGAGCAAGCAAGCGCGAGAAAGTCGGATCATAATCAGCTGATGCCAGCACATCTTTGAAAGACTCAAGCGGGCTTTTTTCGGAGAATGACTTTTGCATTTCAAGCAATTGCTTTTCCGCTTCAGGTGTGGGTCTTTCTTCTATTTGCAATTTCCAGCCTTCGAAAACAAAATCGGCAATTACAAAATTGGTGACAGTTAAAGCCACCAATTCAAAAAATGAATTCCAGCCGGTTGAAAGTTGAAAGATGTGCAACGTGCCAAAGCCGATACCAAGAACGATGGCTATAACTAAAAACAATAGAATCCAGAACAGCACATTTATAGATCGCAAAAAGAATTTTAGTACTTGCAGGCGTCTGCTTTTTCTATCCACTTTTTCTGCCACCAGGGCCAGTTCTTCATAGAGTGGAAGCATTTCGCGAAGAGACAGAGCAAGACGGGCAAGAAAACCTGCAGACATAGCAATGACAAAAGTTACTGCGCCCGCCCAGGAGTTTGATCCTTTAGTACAAATTATCGAGGCGGCAAACGCAAGAGCCAATCCGACTAATGCCACCACAAAAAAGGTCTGGCCTGTTTTAACCCGTTTTGCCTCAGGAATGAGCAAGCCCCGTGCAAGCAAGTCTTTGCGTATTTCTTCTTGAAAGGCTTGTTTATATCCGGCGCTGGTAAAGTCCGCCAGAATGCGCAACAAGCCGTGAGGAGAGAAATAACGTTTCAATTTTCTGGGGTCGGCGATGGTATCACTTACCACCGACTTGAGTGATCTTCTAATGAACGTGTATAAGAACATAACGCGGCGTGTGATTTGCAAAGGAGTCTTCGCTCCTGCCATCACTGTTTCTTGAGTTTTTTGCATTGCCCATTCTTTAGCCGAGCGGGTCACAATTTCCCACATGTTTTTTTCGTAGGGAGCAAGCAATTCTTGATTTGCACTTTTCAAATTGCGCTGCAACAGATCCACTGCCACCACAATCAGTGTGTGGGTCACGTCGCCACCTCTTAAAAGGTAGGCAATTTCTGCCGGTGCCAAATCTTTTGAATTGAGAATAGGAGCTAGATGCTCTTTGTCACTGCAAGAAAGTCGCAAAGTTTTGCGGGCACAAAATAAGAGCAGAAGCAAAGCGCCAAGACTTATAAATAAAGTTGTAAATGAAGTTATCAACAGGTCCTTTTCCTCTATGATTAAATGATATGAGAAATTCAGGGGAGATTCCATGAAAGACGGCTTTATGATTTTTGTCATTCTGGCAGTGCTTTTTACGCCCCTTTTGCCACTTTATTTGAAAAGCAAATGCCCTTCCTGCAAAAGCCGCAAGCTGGAGAAGCTGGAAACTGAGCCTGTAGAAGGTGCGGACGGTAAAAAGACCTTTATTACCAGTTATCGATGCCATGCTTGCTCCAGGTTTTTCAAGCAGGAAAAAAGTGGCAAGCTCGAAGCGGTGGCTTCCCTGGACGAACCGCAAGCCTAGGGCAAAAAGGGTTCTTGATGCTGCGGACGGCGGCACCTAAAAGCATTAAATGTTCTATAATAGATAAATACCAGTATTCAGAGTTAATTTAATCTGCGTCTCGGTAGGAAACTATGAACATTCTGCTTGTTGAGGACAATCCGACCCAGTCAAAGTTGACTAGCACTATTCTGCAACGTCGCGGTTTTGACGTGGAGGCTGCATCAACTCTGGAAAAAGCATTGAAAAGACTGGCGAAGCCTGATTTCGACGCCATTCTTCTGGATTTAAGTTTGCCCGATAGTGAAGGTATTGATACTTTTCAGAGAGTGCATGCAATAACCGATGTACCGGTGGTAGTGCTGAGCGCTCAGGACGATAAAGATTTAGCTCTTCAAGCTGTACGCCAGGGGGCTCAAGATTACCTGATTAAGGGAATGCTTAGCACAGATTCGCTTATTCGATGCTTACAATATTCAGTCGAACGCAACAGAGTCGAAAACGAGCTGCGCCAGGGGCAGGAGCGTCTCAGAGTCATTATGGACAACTCTTATGACGCATTCATTTCTATGGATTCGGACTGGAACATTACCGCCTGGAATGTTCAAGCACAAGAAACATTCGGCTGGACCGAAAAGGAAGCACTGGGTCAGAGTTTGCACCTGATATTTCCCAAGCATTTGAAAAAACAGTCATTGCGCAGCATCGAGCAGCAATTTCTGAGCAACAATGCGCGCAAGGCAAAGACTTCACGCGAACTTTTAGCCATACATAAAAACGGGCACGATTTTCCCATAGAAATCGGGGTCTTCAGAATAGATGATACTCAAAATCCCAGCTATTGTGCTTTCTTGCGGGACATTACCCAGCGCATTGAATATCAAGAAGAGCTGGAGCGGCTGGTGCAGGAAAGGACTAAAAGCCTGACCCATAAAAATGAAGAGTTGCGACAGTTCGCCAAAATTGCTTCACATGATTTGCAAGAACCGCTTAAAGCTGTGCAGGGTTTTGTTCAGCTACTGCAAGAAAGTGCCAATGGAAATTTCGACAAGGATCAAAAAGAATTTCTCGGCTATATTCATGACGGCACCATGAGAATGCAGCAATTGATAAAATCAGTCCTCATTCATTCCCAGATAGGAAACAACAATTCAAATAATTACACCACCGACTGCAATGTTGTGGTGGAAGAAGTGATGGCTGATCTGGCGCCGTCCATTCAGGAAACCGGATCGCAATTTGAGGTCGACTGGCTGCCTAATGTAAATGTAGAGCATTCTCAAATGCTTCAACTTTTCGAAAATCTTACTTCAAA
Organism: uncultured Candidatus Obscuribacterales bacterium; assembly: GCA_964514345.1. Lineage (GTDB taxonomy): Bacteria > Cyanobacteriota > Vampirovibrionia > Obscuribacterales > Obscuribacteraceae > Aved-18. Next base: position 8,569 of record CAZEQP010000040.1, on the reverse strand, counting down.
CGCGATAAAATATCGCAGTGCCACATCCCCTTTGATTCATTTTTCAGCCGAAGAATCGGGTGACATGTGGCTGTTTTCGGTGCGTGACAATGGCATCGGCATAGATTCTGAATATGGAGAAAAAATATTCGACATGTTTTCACGATTGCATGGTAAGACCAAATATCCGGGTACCGGAATGGGCCTTGCCATTTGCAAGCGCATAGTCACTTCTCATGGTGGCAATATCTGGGTTGAATCCAAACCCGGACAGGGGTCAATTTTCTTGTTTACACTTCCGGCTGTTACAGCCAAATCAAATGCAAACGCAGGAGGACTAAGATGATAGACGGCATAAACATACTGCTGGTCGAGGACAGTCCATCCGACATAAGGCTTACGGAAGAAGCGTTGAAACGGTCTGATCTGAAATATCAGCTGGACATCGTCACTGATGGTGTCGAGGCGATGGAATACTTGTTCGATGCCAAAAAAGGCGGTACCGATAAGGTGGTGCCTGATGTGATTCTTCTTGATCTGAACATGCCGCGCAAAAACGGTCACGATGTTTTGAACGACATCAAAAATGATGCGGCACTGCGTCTGATACCAGTTGTGCTGCTCACCGTATCGGATAAAGACGAAGACATAATGGCTGCCCTCAATCTGAAGATGAATTATTACATCGGCAAGCCGGTCAATTCCAAAAAACTTTCATCCATCATCAAAGCCATATACGAAGTCAATTCGCAAACTGCCACCAGTTCGGTGCACTCCGGCGAAGAAATGTATATAAGGCTGGTCCTGGCCGGAAACCCGCACACAACTCAAACAGCCTTGATCAGGCTGGGGGAGGATCCCTGCGAGCGGGTGCGCTGCAGAGTAGCTGAAAATGAACAGGCTCCGCCCAGTCTGCTCGACAAGTTGGCAAATGACGCCTGTGCCGATGTGCGCTTGAGCGTCAGTGAAAATCCCAATGTGCCGATGTCGCTGCTTGAAAAATTGGCCAGAGATCCAAGTGAAGATGTTCGTCTGGGGATTTCCTCGAACAATAGAACTCCGACAAGACTGCTTCTGAATCTCAGCGAGGATGAAAATATCTATGTTTCGTCCGCTGCCACTAAAACACTTGCCAGCATGCAGCTTGAAGCTTGATATGCGATATATATAAACACTTGTTTTATTATAAGAATTGGTTACGGTTCCGGTTTTCAACGTAGACTAGGTCTATGACGAGTGTTTCCGGACTGGGCAATTTAAATCAATTTCCAAATGTTTCATTGAGCGACGGCTTAGAGACTGTTTTGCAATCGTTCGGATTGAGCCGGTTTCGACCCAAACAAAAAGAAGTCATAGACTTTGTTCTTTCGGGCAGACACACTCTGGCACTGCTTCCCACCGGATACGGCAAATCACTTTGTTATCAGGTCCCAAGTCAAGTACTTCCTGGTGCCACTATTGTGATTTCACCATTAATCGCATTGATGCAGGATCAGTTGAGCAGTTTGTATAAACGTGGGGTCAACAATGCCACAGTTTTAAACAGCACTCTTGATGCCGATGAGTATTACGATACTATCGCTGGAATAAAATGCGGTCGCTACAAATTGATTTATGTGGCTCCGGAACGTCTTGAGTCCCCCAGATTCCGGCAAGTGATTTCAGAAATAAAAGTTTCTTTGCTCGTCATCGATGAAGCGCATTGTATCAGCCAGTGGGGACACGATTTCAGACCGCAATACAGAAATTTGAAAGAACATCTGAAATTGATGCCCGACGCCACCATTTTAGCCTTGACCGCCACCGCTACTGCCACAGTGCAAAAAGATATCGGGCAGAACCTGGGAATTCCACAAATCAGCGTGGTGGCAGCATCCTTCGACAGACCGAATTTGCGTTTGGAAGTGGAGACTTGCTCCGGCGCCAAAGAAAAAGACGAACACGTTTTCAATTTATTGCGTCAGGAAAAATCGCCTGCCATCGTATATACAAGCAGCCGCAAAGAAACTGAAGCTCTGGCGCGCAGGCTTACGCTGAACAGGCTGAAAGCCGCTTTTTATCATGCCGGGATGCCTAAAGAATCACGAAATCGAGTGCAGAGGCAGTTTGAAGAAGAACGATGCAACATAATTGTGTCCACTGTGGCCTTTGGTATGGGAGTTGATAAATCCAATATCCGCAGAGTAATTCATTACAATATGCCGGGTTCGCTTGAAAATTACTTTCAGGAGGCGGGGCGCGCCGGGCGTGATGGTATGCCCGCCACTTGCACACTTTTGTATCAACCCAAAGACATTTATACTCAACGCTGGCTGATGGACCGCAACTATCCGGATGCCAGGCAGGTGGCGAGCGTTCTGTCCTGGTTGAAAGGCGCAGCCGGTCCGAAGAAAAATGCGGAGATATTGCAGAATCTGAAAATCGATGAATTTGCATTGAACAGCGCCATCGACTTATTGCGCAATCTTGGTCTGGTGGAAGTGACAATCGATGGTGTCAAAGCAGGACTCAATGCAAACGGCAAAATAGATATGACCTGGCTGATTGAAAGGCGTGAGAGAGACAGTGCACGTCTGGAAAAGATTGTTGATTATGCCAACGCTCTTTCCTGCCGGCGCAAATTGATCTTGAATTACTTTGGTCAGACTTATGATGATAAGTGCGCCGGCTGTGACAATTGCGCGCCTGTCAAAAAAGAGCGAAGCGGTTATATCGATTTGCCCGAGCCTCGAACTCAAGCTCAAGCGAATACTGCTCTTTCACAACTGGATCAAGTGCTGGTGGAAACAGTCACGCTATTGAACGGAAAAGTAGGCAGAACCACGATTGCTCAGGTTCTGACAGGCAGCAAGGCTAAAAAGATCCTGGAGAAAAAACTGGATAAGACGGCAGCTTATGGAAAATTTTCGCACATCAAAGTAGATGACATATTGCTTGCCATCGACAAATTGATTGAAGAAGGAAAATTGCGAGTGATTCCGGGAATGTACCCCAAGCTGGTGGTGGCAAGGAGAATATGAACTTAAAAAACGTAATGCTGGCGATAACATCGCTTATCTTTACTGCGACTTTCGTTTTAGTATTTTCAAACGGTGTTTTCGCCAGTCTCAACGATCCTCTGCCTTCCTGGCAAAACACTGCTACCAAATCCGCCATCATTGAATATGTCAAGAAAATCACTCAAAAAGACGGCAAGGATTATATTCCACCCGATGAGCGCATTGCCGCTTTCGATAACGACGGGACTCTCTGGGCGGAAAAGCCGCATTATCCCCAGCTGCAATACGGCATCGACCGGGTGATGGAGCAATCGGCCCGGCATCCGGAATGGAAAGAAAAAGAACCTTTCAAATCAGCTGTCGAAGGCAAAGTTGAAAATATCATTGCTCAAGGGTCAAAAAGCACGCTTGAACTAATCATGACTACCCATTCCGGCATGACCACCGAAGAATTTTCCAGTTCGGTTAAAAACTGGCTGGGAAAAGCCCGTCATCCCCGTTTCAATAAGCTTTACCCGCAGCTTGTCTACAAGCCCATGCTTGAACTTTTGCAATATCTGCGGGACAACAATTTCAAAACTTATATCGTTTCAGGCGGCGGAGTCGATTTCATGCGCTGCTGGACAGACACTGTATATGGTATCCCTCCCGAACAGGTGATCGGATCCTCGGTTAAATGCATCTGGGAAATGAAAGACGGCAAGCCCTGCATACAAAGACTGCCTGAAGTGCAAAAAATCTGCGATAAAGTTGAAAAGCCGCTTGCTATCAATTCGGTCATCGGTCGCCGTCCCATAGCAGCCTTTGGAAATTCGGACGGCGATCTGGAAATGCTGCAATGGACTGATGCCGGTGCCAAACCATCATTGAAAGTTCTGGTGCATCATACAGATGCCGAGCGAGAATGGCAGTATGATCGAGATTCAAAAGTGGGACATCTGGACAAGGCTCTGGATGAGGCAGCAAATAAAGGCTGGACTCTGGTCGATATGAAAAACGACTGGAAACAAATTTTTCCCTGATTAAATCGAGCCGGCTATTTTACAGACTACTGCTTTTGTCGCTCTGGCATAATCATCCGGATTGAGAAATATTTGAGTGCCGCGCACTCCGGCCGAAACTGAGACTGTATCGTAATAAAGCATGTCTTCGTCCAGATAAACCGGATAATCTTTTTTGCAGGCAAGGGCTGTGACACCACCGCGAATGTAACCAGTGTGCTTTTGCACGTCTTTTAAGGGAACCATCTCCAGAGATTTGTTTCCTGAAACTTTTGCTGCCGCTTTTAAATCAAGCTGAGCATCACCGGCGATGACTGTTAATATCACTCCGCTTTTGTCACCGATAAGCGCCAGTGTCTTAAAAACTTGATTGACCGGCAAGCCCACTTTTTTAGCCACAGTCTCTGCGGTCAAATCTTCAGGGTCCACTTCGTAATTGACAAGCTCATAATTAATATTCAAATTGTCCAGAATGCGGACCGCATTTGTTTTCATGGCTACTATTTTAGATTGATTTATCCTTTTTAAAATATTAAAGTTATAGCGTCTAATTCTAAAGAGATACCTAGATGCTGAAATTTTCAAATATTACTGTGCTTAGCGCTATAGCTTTAACTTCTGGTTCGGTTACCTTGTTTGGGCTGCAAGGTTGCACCGAAATGCAAAAATTTCAAAAAACAAGCGAAATCATGGGCAAAGCTTCAGCTGTGCCGTTTGATCCCATAAGGTGGAAATCTGATAAAAAAATCAGAGATCAAATGTGGGGCGGTTTGAGCCTTGTTTTAAAAGGCATGACCATCGCCAAAGCTAAAGAACAGCTGGGTGAGCCGGACAGCTCATCTGGCGATGCTACCAGCGCCGAAGGTATGATTCTTACTTATGACATGCAGAATGCCGAAGGCAAAGCGCAGATGTATTTGAATGTTTATGTAATAAATGGCACTGTCGACCGTATTGAAACGTCGCTGGCCAAATAATTTTTGATGCGCAAAATATTCGGATATCTGTTAACTGTAATTGCCCTGATCGGAATGGGCATAGGTTTTGTCACGCTGTATCAAATTGAAATGCGCTTGATTAATGCTGTTCCTGTTCCCGTGCGAATAACTGGCAAAAGGCTGGATCTGGTGGATGAAATCACCAGAGATTATGTGGCACGTGCGGCATATCAATACAACGTAGATGGCGATTTGTACATTGGTGATAAAGTATTGCCGTATGACTTCAGTACACGAATCACTTCATACTTGGAAGATGTAATTAATCCGCTGAACATAGACGAAATTTCGACGGCATATTACAACAGGAATAACCCAAGCGATTCGTTTTTGCGCAAAGCTATTCCGTATCCACCGTATATGATGCTGTTGACTTCGCTTTTCTTATTTATTTCCGGACTGTTCATGATTATGGTGCCTGGCAAGAACAATCCGGAACCGGTGCCTGCAAGCGGTGGATGGTTTAGATTTCCGGCTGGAAACGCCAATCTTTCCGAAATGAAAGATGCCACCATGACTCAAGCCGTCGTATTCAGTGTCATAAGCGTTTTAACTTTCTGTCATTATTTCTATCATGCAATGCGGCCATACAGCATATGGGTAATAGGCACTGTTTGCTCATTCATTTTGATCGGGTCTGTTTTGTGGAAACAAGCCATGGTTTGCAAAAAACAAGCCGATCAATTTGATGATTTGTTTCTTGAAATAAATGCGCCGGTATTGCAATTCGACACGGAATATATGGCAAGAATCAGACAAAAAGTGCGCCGCCCTACTGAAATAGTTTCTCTGGATCTGGCGGTGACCGCTCACAAAGAAAACTCATTTGGAGACGATTTGAACCGGATCTGGTATCAGAATCCAAAACCGATAACTTTGCAAGAGAATGAAGAAGTAAAACAAGAACAGACTTTCAAAATTTCGTCTAAGAATGATTTTCAATATTCAGGGAAAATTGCCTGGAGTCTGGAAGCCAGAGTAGTAAGCGCCTCCGGCGTGCAAGAATGGAGCTTTCCTGTGACTGTAATTTCTACCGAGCCCAAATAAGTACTTTAATTAGTATCACATCGTCGATTTTAATGACACCGTCCGGGTGCATAGCTTTGAAATTCAGCTTATAGTCTCGCTGATCGAGACGAGTGGTGGCAACTGCGCTGAGAATCCTTTTTTCTATTTTAGGCATTTGCAGATCAAGATCCACCACTTTTTTGACACCGTGCAAATTGAATTCACCCTTCATAGTGAGTTTGCCGTCTTTGTTGCGCTTTATTTGCGAGGATGAAAATTTTGCCAGCGGAAATTTGACACAATCAAGATATTTTGCGCTTTTTACATCATTGTCGCGCGCATTGACACCGGTGCTCATAGTATTGGTATCAATGGTGGCGGAAACTTTGGCTTTTTGCGGATATTTGCCGTCGTATTCTATAGAGCCTACAATATTTTTGTAAGTTCCCACAGCAGGTGTGTGTGGACCCAGTCTTGTGATGAATTGCACCCGGGATTTTTCTTTGTCAATCGTCCATTTTTTTGCTTGTGCCGCGCCGGGATGGAGCAGTATGCAAGATATAGCAAGTAAAGAAAGATGCCTTAATTTCATTTTGTTCAAGATAGATTTTTCACTGCAAAAACATTATAACCCCAGGGTTTTAAATCGACAAAAAGTCCTTTATCCAAAATATCGGACCGTTCTCTGGGGTAAGTTTCATCATTGAGCAAATCCCTGAATTCAAGCACTTTTGCCGTAATATTTTCGGATAAGGGGAATTTCACTAGAGATTGCGACTGGTGATTCGAATAATTGACCACAACCAGTATGTCGCTGGTGTCAAATTTGCCGGTCCACTTAAAGACGATAAAGTCGTTATGCGTCCAGTTTCCATCCCAGGCTGGGCGGCAAGTGCTCAATTGCCAGTTGCCGTCATGCAGTACAGGCAATTTTAAAACATTCAAGAGTGAATCATAAAATTGATTCAATTCCAGATCCAGTGGCTCGGTCTGGCGTCTTGAGACGTGCACTGAAACTCGTTTTTGACAGCCTTCAAATTGTCCTTGATGAAAGAATCGCAAACCCGGAGCAAGAAAACTAAGTACAGCCGCCGCCCGGTGCTTCTGATTGAAAAATACACCAGCCGCCCGGGGCTCGTCATGATTTTCCAGGAACCTTGCCGATCTGCTCTGATAGGAAAGATCCGCCCACAAATGTTCTTTCACCATATTGGCATTGCCGTCTTTGAGGCGGTCATAGTATTTTTTGTCATAAGTGTAACTGAAACCTTGTTGCTGCAGCTCCCATTCAAGATCCCAGTAGACTTCTGCCATAAAAACAAAATCAGGCTTTTTGCTTCTGGCCCGTGCCACTGCTTGGGGCCAGAACGGCTTCATATCGAGTCCCCAGGTCTTTTTGAAAACAGAAGGGAGGATGAGCATTGCCATGTCGCAACGCAGACCGTCGCAATATTGGCTTATACAGTCCACTACATTGAGCATCTCTTTTTGCAAATTTTCATTTGCATAATTGAGCTGTAATGTGTCGGGCCAGCCGTCAAAATAGGGGTCGCGTCCATAGGCGAAAATTTTGTTGTCCAGATTAATATAATTTTGCGGGGCTCTGGAAAGTTTGTTTTCATCGCCTTTTATATAATATTCCGGATGCAGTTTGCTCCAGGGATGATCGCATGCGGTATGATTGGGCACCAGATCCAGCATCAATTTCATGCCACGCTCATGCAGCCGTTTTTGAAGATGCATCAAGTCTTCGGGATCACCAAAATCACTGTGCAATTTGTAGGCAGTCACGGCAAAGCCGGAGCCGCAAATATCGTCTTGCACTAGGTCGCTGAGATCTTTTCTGAATCCCTCTATCCATGCGTTTTGACTGCGTGATACATTTTGCCCGAACTTTCCAGTTTGCCAGACACTGAGAAAATAAATCCAGTTGAATCCCTGGTTTTTTAGACTGTCCAGAAAATGATTCGGAATGTCCTTCAAGGTGGCATGACGTCCGATTTCTTTAGACAGCTCGCCCAGCCAAACTCGTGTGTTAATCTGAAACAGGCAGGGATTTTTTTTCAGTTCAATACTTTCGATACTTTTATTTTTTTTTTCTACGGCGGTTTTAGTTTTCATATGTGTACCGTTAGTTTGTCAGTTTGATAATCTAGCCAATTTTTGAGCCGGTTCAGGCGAGAGCCAGGCATCTTCACTCATGTGGTATCGCATGTACAAAAGCATGGCTACAAGACCGGTCCAGCCGGTTTGATGAGATGCGCCAAGTCCTGAGCCGTTGTCTCCGTGGAAATATTCGAAAAATTGATGATACTCATTCCAGTGTTCATCATATTGAAAAGTATTAATGCCACCATATACAGGGCGATGACCGTTTGCATCTTTGAGAAAAATGCCGGTCAGTCTGTCGATGATATCATTGGCGATTTCACAAAGATTCTTTTCCACTCCAGAGCCTGTCGGATACTCTATTTTGAAATCTCTGCCGAAATAAGCAAAATAATTGAACAATGCCCGCACGATCATAAAATTGACCGGCATCCAGATCGGACCGCGCCAGTTGGAATTGCCGCCGAACATGCCT
>CAZEQP010000039.1:0-11559 GCA_964514345.1 uncultured Candidatus Obscuribacterales bacterium | reverse complement strand
GAGCGCCTGAATGCGGTTGTACGTTTGCATGGGGAGCGCCGAATAATTTTTTGATGCGTTCAATTGCCAGTGTTTCCACTTCATCAACAAATTCACAGCCGCCATAATATCTCTTGGCAGGCAGTCCTTCTGCATATTTGTTTGTTAAAACTGATCCCTGTGCTTCCAGCACCGACTCGCTGACAAAATTTTCACTGGCTATAAGCTCGATACAATTTCGCTGTCTGTCCAGTTCGCGATTCAAGGAAGCATAAAGCTCCGGATCTGTTTTACTTAGACTCACCTGAGTAACCCCGCAATTGGCAAATTCCATATAATTGTAGCTTGCTTGACTTCTCTTTATTGTTAGATGCTGTCGAGTAAAGTTAAGGATTTAAATGCTTTTCCCGCCCGGTCTTCCAGATATCGTTTGCTTATCTTGACTGCAAAAGCCAGCGCCTTTTCTTGAGCGTCGCTCATTTTTGCCCTGGGGCTCAATTCTTGCTTATCCCCCTGATTCAAAGCCAGCACCAGGGTTTTCCATACCAGTGGACTTAAATAAACCCGTTTCATTTGAGTGACATTTTCAATGCCTTCCTGCTCTTTGATCATAGGCAAAGTGGTTTGAGACTGCATACATGTTTTGCAGCCCACTCCGCCCAGTTGACTCAAAAAAGCTTCAATAGAATATTCAGTCATAGTCTGGCGGCAATTGACACAAACATTAAGTTCAGGCTTCAATCCAAGCAGATTCAAAAGACACATTTCCATCTGCAAGCGCAATAAAACAGGGTTATTTTCTTTGTCTTCAAGCAGTTTCAAAGCTTTATTGAGCAAATCAAAATAAGCAGAACTTTCTTCCTCCAGCCCCTGAGCGAAAGCCTGGGTCAATTCCGCCAGATAAAAGCCGGTCGTCAGTCGCTTCAAATCATTTCTAAGTAAAGGATATGTTTCAATCGACTCTGCTTGTGAAATTGTGTCCAGACTTTTGCCTCTGGCGATAAGCAATTTGTTGACACAGAGCGCTTCCGATTTGCCTGCCATTTTGGCTTTAGTGCTGCGTGCCCCTTTGGCTACAGCTTTAACCAGACCCAGTTCGGCTGAAAACATCACCAGCACTTTGTCCGACTCGCCTATGGCGTAATTGCTTAAATTGATGGCCGTAACTAAATAGGTCGACATATCCTGAATTATATTTCAAGGGCTCAGGAATACAACAATACAATGGCAGTAAATGTAGTGAGGTTCCACATGCAGTGTGCCACCATAGATGGTATTATACTGTGATTTTTCTCGAATACATAAGCAAAAACAAATCCCAGACTGAAAAGTTGCAACATGCTGCCCTGGTCCATATGCACCAGTGAAAAAACGCTTGAACTCAAGACCAGTGCCAGAAACACGCCTAAGTATTTTCGTATTGACGAATAAAGAAAGCCACGAAACAAAAATTCTTCAACCAGGGCAGGCATGACTCCCAGACTGAATATAAAAGCCAGGATGGCAGGAATATTCATGTTTTTGGTGGCGGCCACCACTTCCGAGATTATCGGATTGCTCGACATCTGGGAGCCGAAATATTTGACCGCTACGAATTGAGAAAGAAAAACCAGAGGGAAACAAGTAATCCAGCCCAGAATCCCCATAATGACAAGTCCGAAAGGACCGCGTTTTTCTGTTTTCCATTTCAGTCTGAAAACAGAGTTGAATTCGCTCGAAAAAAGTTTTATGCCACCAGGTCTGATGGCAAGAAAATAAACCAGGATCAAAGCCGGAAGGTTCTGAGTCAGGTAGAGCGCCACTGTTCCAAGGGCAAGAGTAAGAGCCGATTTTTCACCTGTACCGTAAAGGGCGGTGCTCAAGCTTTTTGAGAAAGGCGACAGCAGAAAATTCATTGAAAGCCATGTCAGTATGACTGCTGCTGTGGATTGCCATGGCCATCTGACACTTTCATTTATGGCATCGTTTTCTTTGCCTGAATTGCGTCCCAGAAAAAAGAGCTGACTGACAAGAACTATGCTTCCAACCAGAAAACAAAGGGCAAGAAAAGCAAAAAAGGCTAGAAGTTTGCCCAGATACATGATGTAGCGGCTGTTAAAAGTTTCAAGTTTGGCGGCATGCCCTTTTTTGTCGCCCAGGGCCTTGGTCCACTCAATGTCAAAAACTTCTCTAAACCATCCTTCAGGTATTTTGCTATCAATTAGTTTTTCCAGCTTGTTTTTAGCTTCTTTGCTTACTGATTTGTCTTGCAAAACAGCCTTGAGCAAACCGGCTTTATCCGCGTCTTTCTTTTCAAGATTTTGAATATCTTCTTTTATTGATTCTTTCAGTTCTGCCTTCAGAATGACGATTTTGGCGTCCAGTTCTGTATCGGCTTCTTGATTTGCGTCTCTTGCTTCTTCCATAGCGGCAATGACGCTGCGGAAATTGGTCTGGACATTTTGCTCAAGTTGTTTATGAGATTTTGCATCCAAGGGAAAAGCTTTTCCCGCTGCTATCATAGATGTATTGAGTTTGAGCATCGTTTGCGACAGCTCGGCTTTAGTCAAAGCCAGGTTGCTGTCTTTTCTCAGCTCAAACGATTTGAAACCGAATATTCCTACAAAAATAAGGGCGAAAAGCAAATATACATTGGTGACCAGGAAGCGCCGCTCAGACTGGCGCAAATGTGCCGCCACAGCGGCGCCGCCCAGTCCCAGGAAACCAATTAGCCAGTAATAGTAAGTATTGCTCAACTAAAAAGAAGAATACGTCAAATCGATCAACAAGATCAATCAGATCCGCCCCAGAAACTATTGCCGAACTCGCCCAGTTCACCAAATCCGCTGAACTCGCCATAATCTCCCAGCCCGTTCATGCCGGCAAAATCAGTACCCTGACTGTGCAAGAAGTCTTCAGTGCCTTCAGGACAAAAGCCGGGATCCTTCTTGGGAACCTGATCCGGATAATAACCCCAGGGGAAAAATCGGGACAAGCGCCTGTGCAACATGAGCTTTGGCAATTTCACCAGACCCAGACCCAATAAAGCAATCATCACAAAAGCCAGCTCTGTGAGGAGGATATTGCCCCATTGCAGGTGAGGTTCTAGTGGTGCGACGTCATGCGGTCCCATGTTCTCTTTTCTAATCCAAAGAAGACAATGGTAATGCTACGGGCGCCAGGCCGCCAAGTCAATGCAAAAATGGGAGAATTACTCAGAATCGGTAAATAAAGCTACCTTCTGGTTGCCCACTGTGCTTACCGACATATGAGGACTTTGTGTTCTCTTAAAGCTTTCAATATAGCGTCTGAGAGCTTCTCTTATGAGATCTGAGCGTGTTCTGTGCTCCACTGAAGCAACAAAATCGATTTGCTCGAGAAGTCCGGGTGGTAAAGCTACAAGTACTTTTTTGGGCATGCGACAACCTTTTGGAAAAACTGAGAAGGAGTAAGGCAAGAGTTCAGAGAAATCAATGAATTCACCAGACGCAAGATTTTCGTTTTCATCGCATAAAAACGCTCTTTGGCGAATTCCTGACAGCAAGATCCGTCGGCACTTTATTTCAGAGTTATTCTGGAAAAATTGCCGGGTCAAACTTCAACTAAGAATGTACTACCAACCGAGCAGTTTTTAAAGGGCTGAAATGCCCATAAATGATCCATTTTTTTCAAACTAATTTAAAGGGTGTTTTGCTCAGGGCAAAAAATCGCGCAAAAGCGAAATCTGCATGCCGACTGGTTCTCAGCAACATCAAAAGTTCAGCCTTTTCAGATTTTTTCAGACTTGTAGTATTTCGATAAATTCACTTGATTTTTTTTCGCAGCATCAAATATGTGATAATTCCGACTTATGTCACAAACTAAAAAACTCACGCAAAAGGTCAAAGCGGGCGGATGTGCCGCAAAGTTAAGCTCTCAAGAGTTGGCATCCATTTTGCAAGGGTTGCAAACGAATAACAACGCCGCATTGTTGACTGATATGAAAAATTTTGAAGACGCTTGTGTTTACAAGGTTTCGCAAGATATTGCCTGCGTGCAGACACTTGATTTTTTTCCACCCATGCTTGATGACCCCTATTTGTTTGGACAGATAGCCGCCGCCAACGCCCTCTCCGACATATATGCGATGGGAGCTATGCCGTCTATCGCACTCAATATAATAGGATTTCCCACTTGCGATTATTCGCCCGATGAATTGACCGACATTTTGCATTCCATATTAAAAGGTGGGGCGGACAAAGTGAAGGAAGCCGGAGCTTGCCTGGGCGGAGGTCATTCTATTCAGCTGTCGGAGCCTGTTTACGGATTAAGTGTTACAGGTTTTGTGCACCCTCAAAAACTGCTCACCAATTGTGGTGCACGCAAAGGCGACAGTATAGTCTTGAGCAAACCGGTGGGAACCGGTGTGGCTCTTCTGGGTTTAAAAGGAGAACGTCTCTGGGATGAGACAAAAGCAAAACTTATTGAGAGCATGACAATGCTCAATGAATCCGCCTTGAAAGCCTCTTGCGATCTGGAAATCCATGCTTTGACAGACCTGACGGGTTTTGGACTGATTGGTCACATTCATGAAATGGCAAAAGCAAGCGGTTTGAAAGCAAATATAAATAGAAGACAAATAAATTGTTTCGCCCAGGTGAGGGAGCTGGCGCGAGAAGGCTTTGTACCTGCTGGTTCTTATACAAATCGCCAGTCATACAGTCAAATTGTTCAGTTCGATAAAAGTGTGCCACTTGAAGACGAAGATATCTTTTTTGATCCGCAAACTTCAGGCGGTTTATTGTTTGCTCTGCCCGGCGAGCAGGCTGGCGAACTCATGGAAAGACTTGCAAAAGCCGGACTGACACCAAGTCTTGTCGGCTCTTTTGTAGAAGAAGACACAAATAAAACAGGTAAAGTGGTGATTGAATAATGACTGAAAAAAAATCCGACAAAGACCATATAGATCTCAGAGGTCTGGCTTGTCCTGAGCCTGTATTGAGAACAAAAAAACTGCTTGACCAGAAAACAGGCAATGTGATTTCTCTTCTGGTAGACACAGATGTCACAGTCAATAACTTAGAAAGGCTCACAAAAGCCAATAATGCCAAAATCATCGAATCGCAAAAATTGGACAATCATTTCAGAGTATTGATTGCACCCGGTCAAAATGAGTCCCAGCCCTCAAAAACAGATAATCAGACAAAAGAAGAAAAACCTAAGACACAAGTAGGTTCAATCATATTTATAAGCAAGGACACTTTTGGACAGGGCGCCACAAGTGAAGATCATACTTTCTCTAATCATTTGCTCAATACTTTCTTGCAAAGCATGCAGGCAACCGGTCATGAGATTGAGGCCATATTAATAGCCAATTCAGGCGTGAAAATCCTTTCCGCCGATTCAGCCTGCAAATCGGTGCTTGAGGCGTTTGAGGCTTCAGGAACCAGAGTTTTTGCCTGCGGGCTTTGTGTCGAATATTATGGATTGAAAGAGGTTGTGCCGGCTGAAAAAATCACAAATATGTTCGCCATCTGCGAATATTTGATGACAGCCGCAAGAGTGATAGAGCCTTAAAACATTCAGTCAATTAAAGGTTTTTGTCATACCAGGTAAAGTCTTTACCGGTAACGATTTTGAGCGTGATTATTGCCATAGCCAGAGTTATGATTACAATCGAGAATATGAATAAATCGCTTGCCGTGTGAAAAAACGCGACAAAATCAGCAATTTTTTGCAAGACTTTTCTCCCGCCCCTGTCCTCTACATACTATCATGGCTGTCTAGAGGCGGAATCTCATCAGTCGCGGCTTGAATCAATCAACTTTTGAACTTGTTCGGTGTTCGGCAAGCCTCTATAGGCGCTCATTTCGGTTGTGGCAAGGGCGGCTGTGGCACAGGCAAAATTGACTGCTTTTTGAAAATCGTCGGCTTGAATTAAATCTAGTTTTTCTCGAGCCGCTGGAGAATCAGAATCCAGACAGTTCAACAGATAGTGCAGAAATCCGGAAATAAAAGCATCCCCTGCTCCCACTGTTGCTATTGTGTCTATTTTGAAAGCGTCCGAAAGGAAGAATTTGTCCTGAAAAATAACCAGGGCGCCTTTTTCAGCCATAGTGATAATAACAACAGGACACTTGCATTCCTTATAAAAGGAATGGGCCGCCTTTTCGAAAGCTTCTTTGGGCAGGTCGAAAAAGCCTGCCAGGCTCTGCGATTCAAAACCGGAACAGGGTTGATTCTCATAAAGGGAAAGAGCGGCAGGGTCAATGTCCAGATCCAGACTGTAGAGTTGTTTGGACCAGTATATGAACTCAGGCAGGTTCATTTTTAATATATCCGCCTGGCTCACTGCTTTTGTCACAGCCTTTTTCACTACTTGTCCAAGACCTGTAGGAAATCCAGCGTCAAACGAGACCAGTAGCCCGTTTTTTCTGGCCAGTTGCATATAAGCCAGTATGGCTGAGGTGCGGGGTTCAGCCATCAATGAAATGCCTGTGGTGTGCAGGCATACGGCGTCTCTGATTTGTTCTTCTCCAACCTTTTCCAGATCAAGGTCGTTTGCGGCTGAGGTTTTAGGGAAGTTGTAAAAAGAATTGTCTTCGTCTACTGTGGCGAAAACATAACACTGGGCGGTGGAGTACTCTTTACTGGTATATAGATACGTGGTGTCGACCCCTTCTTTGCTCAGCACCCGGCGCAAATAGTCGGCGTGCAAATCTTCACCCAGACAAGCCACAATACCAGACGGGGTACCCAGACGAGAAAGGCCTATGGCCACATTGGCTGCATTTCCGCCCAGACTGCGCTCAAAATTGCGACAGTCAAAAAAACTGGAACCTTTTGTACTGGCAATCCAGTCGACTCCTAGTTCTCCAACCGTAACTACTTTTCTTATTTCGACACCAGGGTTCGATTTAAAGTCCTTTTGACCACGTCGGGATAAATTTTAAATGCCGGTTTGATCACGGGTAAAAGGGCAAGAGCCTTATTTACAGGACCTTTAGCCACAATTTTGCCTGCTATCAGATACATTGGCACATTAACTTCTCCCCGCCAGAATTCATGAGCTACCTGAGATTTCATGAACATTTCCACATCGGGCTTCTTTTCGCATTCGCCCCAGGTGATGACCATGTCTTTGCCGTCCGAGCAGTCGACTGTCAGTCTGCCTTCAGGCTCACGATAATGAAATCGCACTACAAGCTGAGAATTTTTTAGAGGATCGGCTACTACTGAGTCTTCTCTAATGGAAGTCCAGAGCTCTTTCATAACCATTTCCAGTTCCTGCGTATTGGCAAAAAATGTCATCTAATAGGCCCTCTTGTATATCTCAATAGCATCCTGAACCGATAGTTCTTTCGGGTTGAACATGGTACTGGGGTCTTCCACGGCTCCATTGGCCCACTCTTCAAGCTCTGAACCGTTTAATTTGGGGACACCAATCAACTCAAGCCTGGAAGGCAGATTTAGTTGTTTTAGTAAGTTTTCAACAGAATCGATAAGAGTTGCAGTACTTTCATTATCATCTAAACTGCTCGAAAAGCCAAGCCACCTGGATAATTGAGCATATTTGGCAGAGGCTACACTTTGATTAAAACGCATTCCATGGGGCAGGAAGATGGCGTTTGTCAGCCCGTGATGGGTGCCGAAGCGGGCCCCGGTTGAATGAGCCAGGGCGTGGACGATGCCTACCCCGGCATTGGAGAATGCCGAGCCTGCCATGCAACTGGCCACAAGCATATTTGATCTGGCCTCTAAATCGTCACCATCGGCGGTAGCAACAGGCAGCCATTTGAATATCATTCTGGCCGCTTCAATTGCCAGGGCATCCGAAAAGCTTGAGCTGGTTATTTGACAAACAATACTTTCGATGGCGTGAGTGAGCGCGTCCATTCCTGTGGCGGCGGTCAGTTTGGGAGGCAGAGTCAATTGCATGGTCGGATCGAGCAAAGCCACATCGGGAGCCAGATATTTACTGCCGAAAACCAGTTTTCGTTTTTCTTCCTGATTCTTGATCATGGCCACGTATGAAACTTCAGAACCTGTTCCGGCTGTGGTCGGAATCACTATCAAAGGAAATAGTTTGCTTTCCAGTGCGTTCAGACCCTGGTGATCAAGAATGCTTCCGCCCAGGCTGAGGCAAATATTCACTACTTTGGCGGTGTCTATAACAGAGCCGCCGCCGACGGCAACAATCGAGTCTGCACCTGCATCTTTTGCCATCTTGGCAACCTTGTTGATACAATCAAGGTCGGAATCCGGCGGCACATCTGAATATATGCTGGGTTTGCCAAACTTTTCTTCAATCGAAGCCAGGGTTGAATCCAGAATGTTATTCTTTAAAAGAAATTCATCGGTGATCACAAACGGCGATTTGGCGCCAAGATCGCTCAAGTGCTCGGATACTACGCTAGATATTCCTTCGGCAAAACAGACTTTAGTTGGGCTTTGGAAAATAAAGGGATTCATGTAAAAAGGATAATACAGCAGGCTTGTGTTTAGTTGAATTATATTTATTATTGACTGTCACTTAAACTAAGTTGAACACAGTGTTTTTCAGGTCCTTAATGTGTTAATGTTGACATCCGGCTAATACCGGACTAAGCTCTGGTATCACTTTCATTGGGAAGACAAAACCCGTACCAAATGATCAAAATAAAAGTTTCTTTCAGCATACTAATTACCAGCCTTTTTCTTTTCTCTGCTAATGCACCGCTGTTAGCGGCTACGCATGCACAACAACAGCAACAACAGCAGCAATCTCAATCAAATTCTGCTGCTGGTGCCAATTTGAATCCGGGCACTTTGCTTTTGCCTTTGACTCCCAAAATAGATAACAGTGTCGGTGTAAGTGCGGACACTCAAAGTCCTGTCAAGCAAGAACTGGTGCCTGTCGGACCGGGCATGCAGACACCGATGCTCTCTGAAGAAATTGACATAGAAGAGCAGGAAGGCGCCAAAGACGAACTGAGCATTACAAGTGAAATCAATGAAGACACCACTCTTAAAGGTACGGTTCAGTTAATCGCCGACGATACCGAATTCGACCAGGAAAAAAATACTTTCTTAGGTACAGGAAACGCTGTTTGTTTGATTGCCGGTCAGGATTCAAAACTTGAAGCCGACATGATCTTATATGATCAAAATTCAGAAACTATAGACGCCAGAGGAAACGTCCGAATTTTCCGCGACGGACAAGTGACTACAGGACAGTCATTTAAATTCAATGTCAATGAAGAACAATATCTGATCACCAACCCTGATACCGCCATTAATGGCACCACCATTGTGGCGAAAAAGGCTATAGGTGCAAACGACGGTTTGCGTTTCCAAAAAGGTTCCATGACTTTGGCCAAACCTTTTTATTATGCACGCCAGCAAAACTTGACCAGTCCAGGCATGTTTGAAGAGATGTGGAAAATAAAAGCCCACCCTGAAGCGTATATGCCGGCCAAGCAAAGTTTCAAATTCAAAGCCGACAAAATGGTTTATGAAAAATACAAAGAAGAAGGAAACCTGACCGTTTTCGGCGGCAGAATGATGTTTGGCAAAAAAGACAAATTGGGCATCCCTCTGGGCAAATTCACCGCCACAGTGAACAAAGAAACCAATAACGTCATTTTCCCCATCACACCTTCTCTGGGCAATAACTTGCAGATAGGAGGCGTGCACCTTGGACCCAGCTTCAACAAGCTGGTCGGAAAAGGCGTCCTGTCTTGGTCTCCCATGATTCAATTCGGCGGAAAAACACTTGACGGAGTCGGCACCGGCTCAGGAATAGGACTTTCCGGCAGAGCTTCATACGCTTCCAAAAGACTGCAGGCAAACGTAGCGGCAGGATCGGTCAATCATTTGCTAGTTGCCGACTTGCAGTACAAAATAAACAATCATATGAAATTCCAGTCCGGTATCAACCGGTTCCTGGACGACGGTATGTTCGGTTTCAGAAGAGCCAGACTGGCAGCTGAAGTCGTTGATGGACATATTTATACAAAAGTACCTTTCACCAGTTTTGTCACCTGGCGTAATTCAGGCGGCTGGTTCCAGGACAATCCGCAACTTGTAAATCAGTCAGCCGATTACGCCAAACTTTTTGGTGGCACCCAAACAAGCAAAGTGATGGCAAGCGGTTTCAGGCTGCAGTCACAATTGCAATTCTCATCCAAACCCATTTTTGCGCTTGGCGACGATCGCTACGGCATGCGCGGTTATCTTTATGGTGGCGTGGCGGCAAGAGCCTATTCGTCAGGTGACGCCAATTTGATCGGACAACTGGGTCCTGTTTTGGATATAAGATTGAACCGGGTGAGACTGCAAGCCAATTACAACCAGTCAGCCTTCCGGGGCGATTCACCTTTCGTGTTTGACCAGTTCATTCAAGGTACACGCTCAGTGAACTTGATGGGCGACTACAGAGTGAACAAATATCTCACCCTGGGTGCCGGTGCCGGTTACAACCTGACCAACAGTTTGTTCTTCTCGCGTACAGTAAGCGCCGCCATCGGTCCGGAAGACTTCAAAGTAGTTCTCTCACGTGAAATGGTCCGAGGTATGAACCGGGTCGGATTCAATATTTTGTACGGTGGAGCTGTTCCGTTCAACAAACTTGTTTTGAAAGGGAATCCGGATCACGGACAACTGGGTGGTATTTAAAACATGTCTGCCGGCTTAGATGCACAAGTTGATAAAGCAAAACTGGAAAAACTGGCTAAAGAAAATTTGACCGCTATTGGTATCGACCTTGGTGGCACCAAAATTCGTGCGGCAGTGGTGCAGAACAGAAGACTTATTTGCGAACCTGTGCAAATAGCCACACCGGACGGACCCGATGCCATTATCGAAGCCCTGATAAAACTAATTCTCGATTTTCAAAAAAAATACAAAGACATACAGGGTGTGGGCATCGCCACAGCCGGCGTGGTGGATTCATCCTCAGGCAAAGTCATAGGTTCCACCGGCAATTTGCCGGGCTGGGCTGGAACTGATCTTAAAACAATAATCGAAAGTAAAACATTACTTCCTGTGCATGCAGAAAATGACGCCAATGCCGCCGGTTTCGGCGAAGCCGGCACAGACCAAATCGCAGGCAAAAAATGTGTGATGGCTGTCACCCTGGGCACAGGCATAGGCGGCGGCATCATAATAGACGGCGAGCTTTATAGAGGCGCCAGCTGGGCAGCCGGTGAAGTGGGACATTTGCGCATTTCACTCAATAACGACCGTTTGTGTACTTGTGGACTATTCGATTGCTGGGAAGCTTATGGTGCCGGACGCGGCATTATAATGACCGCCAAAGAAATGTTAAAAGGAATCACACCCCAGCAGTCGCCACTTGCGCTACGCCCTGAATCTGTTTCCACTCACGCAATTTTTGCCGCCGCCGACCAGGACGACATCATTGCCAAAAAGGTTGTGGAAAAATGGCACGAACATCTTGCTGTCGGGATGGCTTCGCTTGTGCATGTGTTAAATCCGGATTGTTTCATCTTGGCAGGTGGTCTGGTGCGATTCGTGCAGCTGGACATGATCAAAGAAATGACCATGGACCGGACTATTCCAGGATTAAAAGAAAAATTTGAGATTCATAAACATTTACGTAATTTAACTGCGGTTATTGAT
>CAZEQP010000038.1:0-11602 GCA_964514345.1 uncultured Candidatus Obscuribacterales bacterium | reverse complement strand
AATTCCTTCCAGGCTTGAACCTGCCCGAATCAGGTAGGCAAGGGTAGGCGGCAGGGCTATGGCCCGGGCATCGGCAATTTCATCGATTTCAGTTTCCAGGTGAGAAAAGTCAAGGTCTTTGATGGGCTTACCCTTGTAATAACCCAGGAAAGGTTCAAGCGTTTTTTTTATCGACTCTGAATTGGCGTTTTCTTTTATGATGCCTATAATTCGCAAATTTTTGATCAGACTTGTCAGGTCTTCTTTGATCACAGCGATGACACAGCCGAAAATGGCGCGGCGCTGCTCTTCTGATATTTCACTTATCATCCCGAAATCGTAAAGCACTATATTGCCGTGATCGTCGACAGCCATATTTCCGGAATGGGGATCGGCGTGGAAAAAGCCGTGCAATAAGACCTGGTCCATAAAAGCCCCGATCAAATGATTGCCCAGTTGAATCAAGTCAAGACCTGAGTCTTTGAGCAGCTCTATCTGGTCCACTTTTATGCCGGGGATGTATTCAAGAGTTAGAACCCGTCTGCCTGTATATTTCCAGAAAACTCTGGGAATGCGGATGTCGTGGTGTTCTTTGAGCATATAGCGGATGCGGTCTGCATTTTTGCCTTCTTGCAAATAATCCAGTTCTTCAAAAAGAGTTTTGCCGAACTCATCTGAAAGTTTAAGCCATGAATCCCAGTCGGCTTGCGGGCGCAAAACGGCGCCGATACGTGTGACCAGGCGCATATAGCCGAGATCCTGATAAAAGCGGGTGGCCAGGTTGGGTCTTTGCACTTTCACAACCACCGGATGTCCGTCTTGTAGCCAGGCTCTGTGCACCTGTCCGATGCTGGCTGAGGCTATGGGTGTTTCTTCAAAACGGGCGTAAATGGTTTCAGGCGGGGCTCCCAGGTCGGCTTCAATTGTTTCTCTCACTTGCTCGATGCCGAAAGGCGGTACTCTGTCTTGCAAAGTCACAAGTTCTTCTGCCACTTCCTCAGACAGAATGTCGCGTCTGACTGAAAGAAACTGAGCCAGTTTAATGAAAGTGGGACCCAGTTCAACCAGGGTTTGCTTGATACGAGAGGCTTTGCGCTGCTTTTTTTTCTTGTCTGTGATTACTTTCTTTTGCACAGTGTCTGAAAAAGATTCAGCGGCAAAACTGGCTAAAGTTCTTGCTATTTGCCAGAAGCGCTCGTCTTTCATCACTTCGTTGGGGCGAAGCGAATCGTCGGCAATTCTTGTGTCATAAACAAGTTTGCCGGAAGAAAAATTGCGGTTGGGTCTTGGTTCGTTGGCAATTGTGACTGTGCTTTCGACCAGTTCTTTGATTGCCATTGTGGTTGAACGTCTGCGCGCAGAAGGGTTTTTCCGGCTCACTTCTTTGAGTCGATCTTTAGATTTGGGCTTTCTGTTTTTTGCCTCAGTCACTTATTTCCACCAGGAAATCTGGTTAATGCTCAGTAGGTGCTCAGCTTATGCAAAAGCTAAGGCAATCAGGTTCAAACTTACCTGATCTATATAATAATAGACTTTTCAAGGACAATTATCGCTGTTAACTAAACAGATACTTTGTTTTGCTTTAGTTCTGATATTTCGGCTCGCAAAGTGGCGATTTCAGCTCTAAGCTCATTAATTTCTGTGGCATCGCCAAGAGCGCCCAGAGAAAAATCGGCTACTTGACGTCGAATTTTCTCTTTGACCTGTCCTTCCAGTATTTCTGAACGGTTCCAGATATTTTGAGAAAGCTCGTTGACTGTTTCTTTCAGTTTTTCTTTGGCATCGGTAACTTTGTCTGTGCTTGAAGATTTGTACTCGGTAGCCTTTGCGGTGAGCGCGTCCACGCAGTCTTCCAGTCGTTCGCGACCGACTTCAAATGCCGCTTTAGCCAAAAACATAAGTTTTACAAGGGGCCGGATCACTGAGTTAACCTCCAGTTGCATGACTGCCGAATCGGCTGCCAATAAGGACAAAAGTTAGGGAAAATTATACACTAGACTTATAGAAATGATGCAGATGTGTTACATCTGGTCAACACAGCTTACATTGCACGTATTGAAAAGTTGCAGGAAATAGGATGACTACAGAATCAAAGAAGCACCAGGAAGCGCCTAAAGCCGAGCATGTCGGGGTGACAAGAAAAAAACTGGACAAGGTAAGTCTCATTTACGTGCCTCTGCATCTGGGCGGACCGCATCGAGGTGTTAGCATGGGCCCGGCTGCTATGAAAGTGGCAGAGGTAGCCGAAAAAATTGAAAAACTGGGATTTTCAGTCCAGCACGAAATTGAAATAAACGTTCCTCAATCTGTTTGTCGTGTCGAGCACGGTTCGGGTCCCAAATGCGTGCCTGAAATCACAGAAGTATCTTTGCAAGTGGCTCAAGCAGTGGAGGCGGCAATGGAATCCGACTGCATTCCTATAACCATCGGCGGTGACCATTCACTTGCCATCGGCAGTATCGCCGGCGTGTCGAGCTATTATCGCAATCAGAAAGAAAACTTCGGTCTGGTCTGGTTTGACGCCCACGGCGATATCAATACTCCTGATACTACAAGCAGTGGCAATGTCCATGGTATGCCGCTAGCCATCTCACTGGGATATGGCGACAAACGAATGGTTGATTTATTGGGATTCTCGCCCAAAGTACAACCTCACCGCTCTGTGCTAATAGGCATCCGTGATCTGGACCCGCCTGAGCGTGAGTTGATAAGCCAGTCCGGCATAACTCCTTTCACTATTAGAGACATAGATCATCTTGGTCTGAGCCGGGTGACAGACCTTGCTCTGGGTTCTCTGGGTTCGGATGTGAGCGGTTTGCATTTGTCCTTCGATATCGATGTGATCGATCCTGATGTGGCTCCCGGAGTCAGTACGGCGGCATACGGCGGATTGAACTACAGAGAAAGTCTGCATGCAGTGACACTTTTAGCTGAGTCGCGCTTGTTGCGATCCATTGACATAGTCGAGCTCAACCCGGCCAACGACGTGCGTAATAAAACAGCTGAGCTGGCGACGGATCTTATTCTTGCTTGTCTTGGCCGTCGAATTCTTTAATCGAATGTCCGGGACTGTTTTATGTCCGCACTGTTCAGAAAAAGTGCAAAAAAATGCTTTAATGTGCCGCTTTTGCCAGCGCGGCATTTCTTTGAAACATTTCAAAAAATGTCCCAATTGCGCTGAATTAGTAAGAAATAAAGCCGTGCGCTGTCGCTGGTGCCGAAGCGCTATACCCCCTGATTCTTCTGGAGGACGAGAAGATCCTTTTGCGCCGGTGCCGCGCATCCCCAAAAAACCTCAGGGTGAAAATGCCGTCGCACTGCCGCTTCCCCACCCCAATCCGCATGAAGATTCGCCAGATTCAGATTAAAATAACAGGCCTGATATGGTATAAACTGCATTCTTACCTATATAAAAAGGAAGCTTGAATGTTGTCAAAAACTTTGCCTTATTTTTTCGCTTTGCTTCTTGCCTTGAATATCGTGCCGGCTTATGCCGATGACGAGCAAATTAAGGCCACTGCGCAAAAAGAGAAGGTGGTTTCAAGCGCTCAGGATTTGCTTAAATCGATAAAACTAAAATCCGATGTAGTGCAGGGATACCAAAGCACCGGATTTACCCGCAATGAAGAGTATGAAAAATTACGCTCCGAGATAAAACAGGTCATAGACCAGAGAAATTCCTGGGGTGATTCTATAAATTTGCCCAGGTTCGCATTCAGCACCGAAGAAAAAAGAATTGCAGCCGCTGAATTGCAAAAACCACTTACTGATTTTGTTAATTCAAGAGTGGATGAAAGACTGGCTTCTGAAGGTTTACTTGACTCACTGTCGCAAGCCGGATACACAGAAGCCAAAAATGCCGCCAGTGCGGTGGTGGCAAAACGGGTAAAACGTGAAATAGAAGACAAAATGAACTCTTACAAAATTGACATAGACAAGTCGTTGAAAGAGCAGGTGAAGCAGGGTTACAGAAAATTAGCCCGCGATTATGCCACCAGATTGAGTATCAAGCAGGGCGGACAGCTGAGTATAAGTCTTGATTCTGAAAATACTTTGAACTGGAGTCCGGCCAAATTGAAAGCGATGTCCTGCAAAAAAGATACTTTGCAAAATCGTATGCTCAAAGCGGCAAAACGAGTGGAAATGCGCACGGCTCAGGTGAATGCCTTGCAGCCGACCTCAAAAAGACAGGAAGTGGAGGACACTCTGGAGCGAGGCAGAGGAGCCATTTTATCCACCAAATCGGTGCGCATAGAACTGAACAAAGCCGGATACGGCAGCTTTAAAGATTATCTCGACGGCACTTGCGCTCAATTGAGCTCAGCCATGAGTTCGGCCAAATTCAGACTTTTGAATGACACCGCCGCAGGCAAAGCAGATTTGAAATATGCAAATTCGCTTTTACTGGCGCTTGAAGCTGATGTTAACAACGTCTTGAAAAAATACGGTATCGAGCCCACCATTCAAGTGGATGAAGATTTGAGTTCGGTGGTGGTATCAAATGTGGGCGGCAACGTCGCCTTCTATTACGACGACCAACTCGTTGTCCCCAAGCAAGTTCTGCGCGGACGAGGCGGAGTCTTTGAAGTAAGAGCGGTGGCCAAAGACGACGTGCAGAGAAAAATGGCCACGCTGGGTGGTGGTGACATCAAATGGATAGCCAAAAATTTATCGCACTATCACTATAACGAAGTGGATCCCGAATCGCAGGCCAAGCGCAAAGACATCGAATATTCGCTCAAGTCGGAAAAATATTTCTGGGTGCCCCAGCAAAATACATGGGAGCAATCACTCACTCATATTCAATGGACAAACAGCAATATCAAGAATCAGGGCTCTGAAAATAATGCCATCCGTATTACAGTGGCATCACCCGGAATACCAGTGAGATTTTCAGTGCGCGGACAGACCTCCTGGGATATGCGTGTAAGCGATGAATCCTCCGGCGACAGCCGCAATGTGGTGGATCCGCCTTATTGCGACGGATTCATTGAATTCGCCTTCAACAAACCCAAAAGATAAGCCTCTGGTTTTTTACTAGTTGTAAACAGACGGTAATGAAGGATGTCTTACTGTCCAATTGCAAAGTGAAAAATTGAAGCCCGTAGCATCGAATTAATGTGAAAGTTTATTTGATGCTAATGCGATATATATTCTTTGTATAAAAATTGAAATTGGTTTAATAAAACAGGTTGCCAATCCTCACTTATAATTCCCTTGGATACTGGTGAGATTAGTCTTTTGGCACCCGTTACTGAAACCGAAGTAGAAGAAAAAGAAGAATCGAATGATCTTAATGAGCTGAGAATCAGCGCACAGATCATGGGTTATCACGCGGCAAAAACCATTTTGCCCGCGCTTGCCATCATTCTTACACTTGCATGCGGAATCACATTAAGCGTGTGGGCTTTGATGCAACTGAACAAATTGCCCATACAGGCTTTTCCCAATTTCGGCACAGCGGAAGTGAAAAAAGCCGACTCCTCAGAAAGTGCAAAGTCGGACCTTCCCGCACCGGCAGTGGTGCGCAGCTCAAACTATAAAAAAGCTGCCATCAAGACCAAGCTGCCAACCAAAACATACAAAAAAAGACAGGCTTCACGATATTCAACCTATCAGGACCCCTGGGCTGATTATTACTATTATGCTCCCAGCCACCCCAGAGGCGGAGAAATAACTCACACAGACGGAACAATCACCGAATACTCCTGGGCCAAGAAAAAATAGATCAGGAACTGAATCGGCTCAGGCTTTCTTTCAAGCGTTCGTATAATTGAGGCAGCCAGACCGGTTGTTCTGACATTTTGATTTGAGGCTTTTGGGAGGCTAAATTACAGGGAGCCAAAATAATGTCCACATTTTCTCTGCCTACCTCATTTACCAGAACATAAATCTCTTCGATGGCATCATCCCCCATAGCCAGACAGCCGACCGAAGCATTACTTCCGTGGATCATGATGTCGCCACCAAGATTAGTGCGCTTTTCTTTTGCGGCGTTATTTTTGTCTTCGTTGTTAGGATAATTGACCCGTAAAGAAAGATGGTATCTGGAATTGGGATTAAAGGCTTCCACTTTGTAAAAACCTTCAGGCACCTGCCAGTCGCCCTGTTTCAGTTTGGGACCGGATTCACCGCTTGCCGCCAGAATTTCGTATGTATGCAGCAGTTTTGAATCTGAATTAGATTCTGAAGCATAAACACGCAGTTCTTTTTCGGCTTTCAAGCCGACCAGATAAAGATGTTCAGGCGGGTAAGATATTTTTTGCTTGCGGCAATACTCTTTGAGTACAGGCTCAACTTTCGACTTGTATTTATCTATGGCATCCTGATGAGTGATTCGTTTGTTCGCCGCCGCTTTTACATTTTCCAAAATGAAACCAGCCTCAGGCAAGATGACCAGAGCAATAAGCACAATGACAAAAATCTTTGTTCTCATGCCAATATGTTACTATAAAAAATTATGAAAAGCCTGCAAGACCAATTCGCGCCAAACAGTATCTGTTACGGCTGCGGTCCCGCCAATAAAGAGGGGCTGCAAATTAAAAGTTTTCCCAAATTAGGTGAGGACCCCGAAGACTCTAAGAAAGGAACATTGGTGTGCACATGGGAATCAGACCCCAAATATCAAGCTTTTCCCGGCATGCTTTACGGCGGTTTAATCGCCTGCCTGCTTGACTGTCACTGCAACTGGACGGCAGCCTGGCATTTGAAAAATTCAGGTAAATTAGAGCAACCGCCCTGCACTGTCACAGCATCCATCTCAGTTAAATATTTGCGTCCTACTCCTTTTGATAAACCGCTTGAACTAAAAGCATTTGTGCTCGACACACCTAAAGAAGATCGCGCCACTATATCCGGTGAATTATCCTGCGACGGCAAAGTATGCGCCACAGCCGAAGGTCTTTTTGTGGCGGTCAAGCCGGGGCATCCTGCCTATCATCGCTGGTAAATATTTTCATGCAGCCTGAAACACTTTCTCAGGAAACAAAACTGAAAGTGGAAATCACCCCTTTCAGCGCCTGGATGATCGGTGTGGGATGCATAATAGGCTCTATGGCCTGGCTCATTCATCCCTCCATGCTGGCCAGAGCCGGTGTGGCAGCCACAGTCTGTGCCTGGCTTTTGGCGGCGGTGGTGACATTGCCTCTGGCTTTGATCCTGATGGAGCTTTCTTCAATGTTTCCCACAGCAGGGGGACCCTATGTTTATAAATATTATGCTCTCAAAAGACTGATCCCGGCTAAAGGCGAATTTCTGGGCTTCTTAAGCGGCTGGCTTTTTTGGATAGCCAATACTGTGGGGCTGGCTTGTATAGGAAATGGAGTTTCCAATTTAACCGGTGTGATGTTTTTCGGTGCGGTGTCGGAGTCTCCCATATGGTGGGGACCTGTTTTGATTACACTTTTTTTTGGACTTATCACCGCGTTCAATTTATTGCCGGTGGGCAAAGCGGCAAAATTGAACGATATATTCACTATAGTGAAACTATTGATGGCTGTGGGGTTTGTCATGCTGGTGATTTTTACCTGTCCTGCCGCACTGGAAAATTTGCAAAAAAACAGTCGCCTGGACTCACTTACACCGCAAATCTTTTTTCAGCAAATATCATCCATTTCAATGCTGGCACTTGCCGGCTATTCATTTATAGAAGCCAGCGGATGCACATCATATGAAACTGAAAACGCAAGGCATGTGGTGCCCAGAGCCTTGATGCTCACACTTATCACTGTCACAGTCATTTATCTTTCCATGTCTTTAGCCATAAGTGCAGGAGCTTCGCTCGTCCCTTCAAGCAATGGTGCCACCATGCTGGTGCCCGGCACCAGTATAGAAGCTAATTGTCCCGGAATCGCAGGATATCTTGGGGGACAATGGGCAGGCAGAATATTTTCCTGGTCGGTGATTCTTTCCATTTTTGCCTGCGGCTTTGCCGCTGTGATGGGACTGGCCCGGGTCAGTTATTCGATGGCTCTGACTAAATTGTTTCCACCGCAGTTTGCGCAGCTTGACCAAAAAACAGGCGTGCCCAGATTCGCTCTGGGATTTCAACTAATTTGTCTTTTGACTATTGCTATTCTTTCCAATTTGCTTACACGCACAGGCATCATCAGTGACGCCTATACATTTTTAGTGGAAACCTTCGGTTTTATGTATGCATTTGTGGCTATGTTTTATGGCATCTGTGCGGTCAGTTTGCGTTATACGGATCCCGACATGCCGCGCGCTTTTCGCATAGGCAAAAATGGAAACAGATTGATTATTTTTCTTGCCTCTATTGTGGTTCTGGTCTGGGGATACTCGGCATTTTGTTGTGTAAGCTGGAAACATCAAGCTGCAGGAATACTTGTTTTACTGGCCGGAATTCCTGTATACAAATATTATCGACGTGACTAAGTAATATGAATCCTTTTCAAATAATCGCCACCTTAAGAAAATTCGGAAACTATCTTGCCGGTTTATTTCCTGTGCTTGCTCATGTGGTCGACTGGCTGACTCGACCGCTCAAAGCCGTAATAAATGATCCCCGGATAAATCCCTACTGGCGCAAACTCACCGACAACAGAGTGGTGACAGCAATCTGGAATGTAATTTCGCGATTTTACTGGCGCGACTACAGCAAAGACAGACTGGATTTAAGCGAAGCGCCGCCTGAAAGTCTTGCCGTCATGCTGCCTGTGTTCAGACTTTGTGTTTTGTTGTGTTTGCTTGTGCCCATATCTCAATTGCATTTCGGTGCTTATGTGCCAATTGAAGCTGTATCAGGTTCAAGTGAAAACGCAGCTGTCTGGGTCATCATCACCTGGATGGTGGCACTTGCAGCCGGCTGGTCGGCGCTTCTTGCCGGTTGCGCTTTTTCAAACAGGATTGCCTATGCCGCCATTGCCTGTAGTGCGGTATATATGCTCAGTATTTGTATTGTCACCAGCGAACGTTC
The DNA here is from genome assembly GCA_964514345.1 of uncultured Candidatus Obscuribacterales bacterium. Taxonomy (GTDB): domain Bacteria; phylum Cyanobacteriota; class Vampirovibrionia; order Obscuribacterales; family Obscuribacteraceae; genus Aved-18. Next base: position 2,688 of record CAZEQP010000038.1, on the reverse strand, counting down.
TTACTGGAACTGGGCACTGAGCTTGCCTGTATTTCTTGGTTTGTGGAACAGCGAACAACATTTGAAAAGGCTAAGTGCAGGCAACTGGATCTCGAGCATTTTGTGCACTATTGCAATTGGATGCATAGCAGGAATCCAATTTACTTGCACCACTCCTTTGAAAAAATTGCTTGCTCCGTTATTGCCCGGCATTTCTTATGATCAAGTGGGTGTGGTTATCGGCTGTGTGCTTGGCAGTCTGCTTGCTTTATGCGTCAGTTTTGCCGCGAAAAAATTCGCCTCACTAAAATTCAGTTTGGGCGGATTAATGGGCACTATTTATTCTTGTCTTGTTGTTTATTTTCTGGCAGCTACATTGCGCGGTGATCTTGCCAAAATGGGTGGACAAATGTTTGCTTCACTCAAATTATTCAATGGTTATTTATGGCCAATCTGGTACTTCCTTGGTGTGGGTATAGTTTTCAAACTGATTGGCTCAAGCAAAGTGGTGGCAAATTCAATTAAGAATTTAATCGGTCCCAAATTGCTAATACCGGTTTTGATGGTTATACTTTGCGCGCTGTGCCTGATTCTGGGGGCAGAGCCAGTGGTGCGGATGCTTGGTTCGGAACCGACCCCTCTTTCCAATATCCTTGGCCCGATATTCTTTTCTGTATATATGCAATGCGCGCCTTATATATGGCGTGAGCCGCTGACCACAATTGCTGTGCACTGGTATTCGTGGGTAGTTGTGTTTGATGTGCTTGTGGTAAGCGTTCTGATTAGTATTCGCAAATTGAATAATGACACCGTTGCTCGTCTTTTTTATCTGAATTGTCTGTCTGCACTTTTAATCTGGGAATATGTTTTTCAACTGGCTTCATTTACAAGAACGCCCAAACACAGTGTTTTTGCTTTGCTCATTTTTGCCTTATGGCTTTTGTGGCTGATGCATACTGTGGGCTGGTCAATGAGTCTGCGCTCTTCGCCATTATGGCCGGCTGTCGGCCGCCTCCCTATTTATGGCGGGCTCATGTGTTTTTGTTTTCTGGAAATATTCGCCCGTGCCTCGCTCAAAGATTTCAATGTAACAAACGAATTATTTCTTGCACTTTTCCGCGGTGTCATAGACATAGGGCTGCCATATTTCTTTTATTTATACGCCCTGGCAAGACTGCCGCACCTGCCGTTGCGACTGGCCAGTTTATTCACAGCCTTTTGTCTTGGCGGCTTATTCAGTTTTCCTATAAATGTTCTGGATAAATTTGCCGGCGCCGGTTTTTCAATGGAAGGACTGAAAAAAGTTTGTTTCGAGCAGTATGAATTATTCAAATCAAAAGGCTCTATAAATCTTGATCTTGAACTTCCAGAATCCTGGCTTTTAATGCGTGCACTTATATATGTTTTGACACTTTGCGCCCTGGCCTTTTTTGTCCATCGCAAAAAAGAAGATCCCAATCAAAGACATGGTGCCAGAGTTTTTGTGCTCATGGCATTTGCCTCGGGCATGGCTTCATTTTCACGTTCTTTTGTAGATTTGCCCATGCCGATGGACTGGCATGTTTTTGTCGGACCGACAAGACAAGATTTATTTTTCAGTGCCGGACTGCTTTATTATTATTTTGCCCTCTGGCTGCCCGCCCTGATTCTTGGCCTGGGCTTGTTGTCTGAAAAGTTGCGCAAACGTGGTTATTTTGCCGTACTGGTAATAATAGCGTCGGCATTTAATTTTGGTATTTCATATCTTTATCAAAATCATGAAGCCCTTTTGCGTGCCTGTGGTTTGATTTATTCAGGCATTGTTATACTGCTTGCCATTTTTGTTTTGCTGGTTTCATACTGCATATCAGAGATGGCCAGTGCATCTGCCTCAGAGGATGAGCCACCTAAAAAGGGTACGCCCCTTTTATCTGAGCGCGCGGTTTATACTTTATTGACTGTAATTATTCTGGCTCTGTCCGGAGTGGCTATTTATCAAGTTTCCACTGTCGGCACACAGAAAAAAGACATCGGCGTTTTCAAGCATCCCGTTTCTATTCCCCTTGATTGGAAAGAAGCGCCCAGTACCGACCCGCGCACCCGTGTCATGACTTTCAAAGATTCGCAAGGTTTAACCTCACAAGTTTTGATGGGGACACTTGATTCAAACCCGCAGGGAACACGTTTCTTGCTGAAAGACCTCTTAGAAAAAGCGAGCAAAAATTTGCCTAATTTAGCTCTGCTTAAACTGGATAATTGGAATCGGGTCTACCCGGACGCGCTTGTCTGCTGGTACACCTTCGAGCAGCCTGTAGCAAACACAAAAAACACACTTGTAATGGAAGGCATAACAGTGCTTGTGCCAATGCCCGGTAATATAACCGAGTACTATACCTTAATAACTAGTCCCACTGACATGGAGCGCGAACAATGGAGGCTTGCCATGGTAATAGAATCGCTGCCTGAGCGATTTGGAAAAGTACCAGGTTTGTAATTCACCTAATAGTTACTGTTGTTGGAACTATTCTGGTTTGTTTGTGAATTGGGTTCATCCAGGTGGAAATTCTTGCTGTTACCTGTTCTGACGCGGGTTTGCAAGCTTCTGATTTCCTCCACAATTCTTTTAGCCAGATCGCTTCTGCCATGATTTATAAAAAAGCTGGCAAGCCACTCCAGTTCTCTAATTGGTTGTGAATTTACTTTGTCCTTTGGGTCCATGATCAAATGTCC
>CAZEQP010000037.1:0-11728 GCA_964514345.1 uncultured Candidatus Obscuribacterales bacterium | reverse complement strand
TTTTGCTTTCAGTTCTTTCAATATTTGTCTGACTGCAAGCACACCGCCAGGGTCCACGCCTGAAGCCGGCTCATCCAGAAATAAATATTTTGGTTTGCCGACAAGAGCCTGAGCCAGTCCCACTCTTTGCAGCATGCCACGCGAAAAATTGCCCAGGGGCGCGTCCCATTTTTTCTTTTCCAGACCGACCGATGTGAGCAAAGCCTCAACGTCTCCCTCGCGTGTTTCATCTGCCTGGAAGGCAAGTTCGTGGTGATAAGAAACAAAACGTCTTGCTGTCATCCATTTGTCGAAATTTAGCCGCTCAGGCAAATAACCGATTATTTCTTTGATTGGCAAAGTGTTGGGAGGCAGACCGTCTATCAAAACAGAGCCAGAATCGGGACGCAAAAATCCAAGCAGGCACCCCATCAGTGTTGTTTTGCCGGCGCCGTTTGGACCTATGACACCCATGGCTTCGCCAGCCACTATATTGAGCGAAAAGTCTTTCAAGGCAATTATCCTTTCAGAGCTTTGTACTTTCTTTCCGGGCACAGGTACAGGATTGAAAGATTTTGTAATAGAATCCACACGTATGCCTTCAAGCCGGCTGCCGTCTTGATACGGGGATTCTTTTAACGAAGCCTCAGGCACTTGAGTATGAGTATTTGACATTAAACGCCCAAACGCTAAATACGCCCATTCAACATGATCTACCCGTTCACTTGACAACTAAAACATTAAATCGATTCGATCAGCTCTAAGTCGGAGGTTTTTGGATTTTTTCACCCAGTGCGGTCTCTACAAATCAATTCACGCTGGTAGGGTTCTGTTTTTCCGATTCGCTCAATTTATTCAAATCGAGACAGCGCAAATTCAAATTGTTATAACTGCGGTAATAGAGCTTTTTGTTTTTCAAATCTTTGATCACAGACCACTGCGAATAGTCGGTGCCACCAGTATTTTGATCTCTGATATCGCCTTTGGGGATATCGACTGCATTCAAAATATGCTGGGCAAGCACCAGACCTTGATCCGTGGTTTGAGCCGGGTCGGCATAAGCCAGCAAGCATGACGTGCGCACAAAACGCGAGGGCGGAGTCCAGTCTCCCGGAATGCCGATGAAGCCGCCGCCCTGTCCGTGGGGAGAAAGCACTGCACCTTTTACATGCAATGGTGTAGGAGTGTCGGGCGTGAGTGTTATGTAATTAGCCAGATTCGTAATATGCCACTGAAAATTGGGCGCATTGGTGAGAACGCCGTTTGGATTGTCGTGGCTCACAACCTGCCCGTCCAGAAATTCGATGACCAGATTCTTTCCTGAAGGATCATGCAAAGCTAGATGGACAGAGGGATTAATGGGCCATTTTTCGCTTGGCTCGCCCCATATCCTGATGTTGGGCAGGTCGCGCTCAACTTCCTCCACCGATTTAAAATTGCTCAGGATGTAATAGCCCAGGTCATAGACCGAAACTGCTTTGTCGTTGTCTTTAGGATCGACTTTTTGATAAACGGCTGTGGGAAACCAGAGCATTTCCATAGCCAGACCCTGGTCGTTCATTCCGTCCAGAGACAGGTCCTGCTTGTAGGCATCCACACTCAAATAATTATATTTGCCTGTCCATGATTTGCCCGCCTTTTTCTGCGGGGCGCTTGATGTGCGCTTTTCGCCTGCTTTGTGATAACAAATGCGCGATTCGAGATCTTGTCCCCACTCCATGGAACGCCCTACCACTATGCCACCGTCTTTGGAGGCGACAGCAAAATCGGTGCAGGCAAAACTTTCTGTCGGGGATACCAGCGACAGTGCCAGCGAAAGTGATACCAGTAATTTTTTCATTTGTTGCTCACTTTTTCGTTTTTATCTTTATCTAAAGGAATCGCTATTATGGCATCGTCTCCATCCCAGAGCGTGGTATCAAGAATTGGAGTCTGTCTTTCTCCTCTGTCCGACATCACTTCAGATTCCACTTTGTCTTTTACGTAATCGTAGGCTTGGGTGAGAGTGGTTTTGTCCCCCTGGCTCACCAGACCTTCAATCAGCTTTTTGGTGAAAACACTGTTTGGATATTTTTTTGATTCCCAGGATACTTGATCTGCCTGGCTCGAACATAATATAGACTGACCGGCACCAAATGTCACTGTGCGCATATTGATGCCAGGTTCTCTGAACAATGTTTTTTGTCCTTCGCGCGCCGCGCCACTGTGGCAGACATCGAGAACCATCACCACCCGGTCTGAAACTACCGACTTGGAAATTATTTGTGAAAGCCATTGCATTGGAATACCTGTGGCAAGTAGATTTTCCTTATTGGTGTCATGAGCGACAAGAAAGTTTTTGTTGTCGTTGTCTTTGCTTGCCGGACTGCCGTGACTAGACACATAAAGTAAAACCAAATCATTTTTCGATGCTTTATTCAGCCATTTCATCAGCGAATCGATGATATTCTGTCTGGTGGCATTTTCATCAACCAGAAGTTTGACATGGTCTGCTTTGAAGTTTCCTTTTGAAGTGAGGAAATTGGCGAAGTCGGTTGCGTCTTTTGCCGCGTATCTCAAATTGATGCTTTTATCTTCAAAATTGCTTACGCCCACAACCAGAGCCCACTTTTCACCTACCGGTTTGAAAGGACGCGCGGACACTTTCTGATTGTTTTTGGTTGTTTCGGTGATTTCGTTGGAGTATTTGTTTCCGGGTAATGTGGCTTTGATTTTTTCTGATTTCTCTTTAGTAGATTGAGCGTTGGTTGTGTCTTTCATCAAAGTGTAGACATTTGCCATTTCACTCAAGTCTTTTGCCACCACTGTGCTGAGCGACCCCAGCTCTTTTTCGTCTATGGCAAGCGCCTTCTTATACAGTGCAAGCGCTTCGGCATATTTCTTTTTTTTAGTGGTGAGCGACGCCAGCTCACGCAGCCCTTCAGCGTAGCGCGGGCTTGCAATGCCGAAATTTTTCTCAAGTGATGAGAGATTACGCTGGCTCAATGGAATAGCCTGGTCAATTTTGTTTTGCTTCTCATAAGTCTCACACAATTCGCGAGCGATATCGGTTATTTCGGCATTGTCCGCTTTATATTTTTGCTCTGCCAGTTTGAGCGCCTGATTGAGAGTGGTTTCCGCCTCAGTCAGTTTGCCTTCATTTGTATATAGCGAGCCCAGATTTTTCAAAGTGCGGATTACTTTCGGATTTTCATGACCGAAAACTTGCTGCCTTATAGCCAGGCACTCTTTGAAAATAGGCTCAGCTTCTGCATATTTGCCTTCACTTTCATAAATGGTGGCAAGACAATTTAAATTAGAGGCATATTCACCGTGCTTGGTGCCATAGACTTTCTTGCTGAGCTCAAGTGCTTTATTGCACATTTCTTCGGCTTGCTGATATTTTCCCTGCTCTTCGTATAGATAAGCCAGTTCGCGCCAGACTTTTCCTTTCTGGGGAAAATTGGGATTTGTCTGCCGTTCGCAAATTGCCAGAGCTTCATTGAATTGTGTTTCAGCGTCCTTGTAACGGCCGATTCGTGTCAGCAGTTCACCGTAATTTTGCAAGGCCCCGGCATAATACGGATGATTCTTGCCGATTGAAGTGGCACCTGCGGCGATGGCTTGTTTATAATAATTTTCCGCTTCTTTGAAATTGCCTTCCAGTCTGTCCACTTCTCCCAGGTGGTGCAAATTGATGGCATAATACATGGTGGCTTTCGCTTCCGGTGACTGGAGAGTGGAAAGTGAGTGTGTAAGCACTTCCCTAGCCTGGGCAAATTTGCCGCTTTCATAATAAAGCTGCCCCAGATTGAGCCAACCAAGAGAAACATAAGGACTGTTTTTACCGTAGTTTTCTTCGGCAATCGAAATTGCCTGTTTATAAAAAACTTCGGCTTCGTCATATCGTGTGAGTTGTGTGTAAATGGCGGCAAGGTTATTTGCCACCACTGCCATTTTGTCTGATTTGGCGCCAATCTCAGGATCGTTGTCTATAATCTGCATCGCTTCTTTGGCGTATTCTTCAGCTTTGGCATATTTGCCCTGATTCATGGCAATAGTGCTCAAATCCGTAAGGCAGCGCACCAGCATTTTGTTGGTGCCCTTGGGACCTTTCGCCTCTTTCAGTGCGTTGTTGATCAGTCGTTCGGCATCTTCATAACGAGCTTCGTTGTATGCCTTTTCGCCTGTATTGACGAAACCGGTGTACAAAGAATTGCCGGTGCCCTCGCCGTCATCAGCATAAACACGCGATGAAAGCGATGGTGCCGCAAATAATGAAAGAGTCAAAGCAATGCAAAATAGTTCTTTCAATTTCATTAGTCGGCGCCTGATTCCTGACGAACTTCTTGCAACTCTGATTTTTTCTTCTGGATTTCAGGGCGTTGTTCGCCCAGTTTTTCGACCATTTGCTTTTCATAGTCGAGCTGCTGCCCTTCAAGCGTTTGTTCCAGCGCTTGTTTTTCCTGACGCACTTCCCGCGTTTCTGCTTTCATCTGTTTTTTCAAACTTTTGACATTCTGAGCACCATCAGGCCCCGGGGTCCATTTTGGTCCAAGCGCTTTGCTTGAACTTACTCTCTTTGTTCCGCCGGCTTCGGCTGTTTCTATCTGGTCGCTGTTTTCATTCAGCTGGCTTTGAATTGTTTTCATATCTTCCGGTTTCAGCCTGCCGCCATTGGCCTGACGCTTGGCATTGAAGTCAATCTCGATACCGGAAACGTTTGATTTGAGTTTGGCAGCCGCGTCCTGCGTTAAACGGCCGTCTTTCAATCCACTTTCAATGCGCAGATATTGTCTTTTGATTCTGGTAGCTGGGTCCATCGCATTTCGGGAGGCAAACGCCTGGCTGCCGGCGAAGGCAAATGACAGCACTAGTGCAAGAGCCATAAATCCACGCTTTTTGTTCAACATTGAAAAACTCCTATCCCCTTGACTTGAAGCGAAATCTATATAAGGTTAACATTCTATATAGATTATCAAATTATGTCCTCTAATTCCTTCCTTACATAAAAGTTGCATTTAAAGTCGCCCGAGTACTCGACATTCATGCCGCCAAATGTGATTTTAGGTCGATAACGCTATAAGAGAGCGGGTTTATAGCGTAATCGACCTAAAAAAGGGGTCAAAAATAGGTCGATAACGCTATAAAGGTGATTTTTGTTGTTGAAACTCTTGACCGAGCTTATTTCAGACTGTCTATGAATTTGCTCAGAGCGGCAAGTAAGCCGGAGTCGGCATATTCATAAACGTCATTGTGTCCGGCCATGGGAAGAGTGAAGAGGTTTTTGGGCTCGCAGGCTTCTTTGAATAAAGTCTGAGAATAGGCGCAGGGCAGGGTGAAATCTTTCTCGCCGTGAATTATTAGAAGTGGCGGGTGTGGCTTTTTCACATAATCCAGATTATCCAGGTGCGGAATATTGGGCGGATAAGCTATATCAGGCAAAGTGTTTAAGAAAAAAATGTGGTCTTTTGCTGCTTGAATTAGCGATGTGAAAGGCGATTGCAAGATGACGGCGGCACAATTTTTGTTTTTAGCCAGATCCGATGTCACCCCGCAACCTATTGATTCGCCGTACAAAACAATTTGAGATGGCTTGTAGCCGAGTTTTTCAACCATGCACTTGTATGCCGATTCGGCATCAGGCACCAGATTTGCCAGATGCGCTTCACCTTCGCTTTCACCATAGCCGCGGTAATCATATAAGAAGACCGAGACTCCGGCATTGAGAAAATAAGCGGCGATGCCGCAGCGGCACAAAATATTTCCGGCGTTTCCGTGATTGACCAATACGCACAAATCCTTTTTGGGTTTGCCGTTTCTGAAATGCCAGCCGGTCAAATCGCTGCCGTCGGCCGCTTTAAACTTGACTTGATCTGCTTTGGCGAACATTTTTTCTTCCATGAAGGCAAGCACTTTTTCTTTGTCCTGCATGTCTCTGGAAGGAAACAAAGCCAGATTGTCGGCAAAGAAATAAAGCAAAGCCGCCGCTGCCGCCATATAAAGTAAAAAAAGTACCGAAAGACTTTTGAGCACATTTTGCCAGTGCCACATCTTCTTCGGCTTTTTCTTAGTGGATCTTTCCGGTTTTACTTCCGGTTCTATTTCAGGTTCTTTTTCAATTGAATCAGCCATGCTGCACCGTCACCAAATAAGGTGAGACAAAAAATTAGGGACCCAGCACAAGAAACTGCATTCCTCGTTTTAAACCATCTCAATCGAAAAGTAACGACTTGTCAATAAGTTATCCTTGCCCGTATGAGTACAAATTCGACTACCCCAAGGAATTCAGCTAACTCGGCTAATTCAACCAACTTCGGTAATTCATCAAACTTCGCTCAAGCATTGCGGCTTTATTTGATTGTGTTGAGAGAGTTCCGCACTTTTCTGATAGTTGCAGTCTCGGCTTTTCTATTTTCCACGACGCTACTTTATTTAATTTACCCGCTTACCGAATTACCCGCCAAGCAACAAAGTTTTCTTGGTATCGCATATGATGTCATGCTCATGACCTTTTTTGAACAGCCCATCCCCTTTGTGGATGACTGGCGTCTCATTCCTGTTTTTTTCGGATTGCCTATCCTGGGCTTATTAGTCATAGCCGACGGGGTGGTCAAATTCGGACACTTGATTTTACAAAGACATAAATTCACCAGGGAGTGGCAAGAAATGGTCGCCGAATCATACGAAAATCACATCATCGTTTGCGGACTGGGAAATGTGGGAAAAAGAGTCGCCGACTATCTTTTAAGTTTCGGCGAGCAGCTTGTATGCATAGAGCGCAAAAAAGATTTTTCCAGCCAGGCTGAATTTCAGAATCGCAAAATACCTGTGCTCATCGGTGATTCGTCCAATCCATTAATGCTGGAACAAGCCAATGTCAAAAAAGCAAAATCAATAATGATTTTGACCGATCAGGATCTGGCGAATCTTGATACCGCTCTTACCGCCAAAGAAATGGCACCGCATATAAGGGTAGTAATGCGAATGTTCGATCAAAATCTAGCCGACAAAGTAAAAACATCATTCGACATAGACAGTGTATTCAGCGCATCCGCTCTTTCGGCACCGGTGTTTGCCCAGGCTGCATTAAGCGACAGTATTTTGTCCTCCTTCTCATTTGGCGACAAATTGATAAACGCCTTTCAGTTAGAGATAAAAGACAAAAGTCATTTTATCGGAGAAAAAATCGACGACGTCAGACGCAAACACGAAGCCACCATCATTATGCACCAGCGTCAAAAAGACGTAGACTGGAATCCGCCTCCGGATCTTGTTCTTGCAAGCGGCGACAAACTGCTTATAGTGACCGATCGTGAAAATCTGCCGGCATTACTGACAGCCGAAAAGGGCATGCCTGTTACACATCCGTGATTGAACAGTGAAAAAGTCCAGCTATACTCCCGGGTCGATGATTGCGGATCGTTATCGTGTCATTTCAATCATCGGTCAGGGTGGTATGGGGACAATTCTGAAAGCAACCGACACACTTTTAAATTTGGATGTAGCTATGAAAGTGATGGCGGTCGATTATACCGGCACCAACGCCGCTCGTTTACAAAGAGAAGCAAGCTCGGCAGGCAAACTCAGTCATCCCAATATCGCCCGCATTTATGAATTCGGACAGACTCCCGACGGGTCACCGTATATGGTGATGGAGCTTCTTTCAGGCATGAATCTGGCTCAGTTCATTGAACAAAACGGCAGTTTGACTTACACTCAAGCCGTTCCAATATTTCGCCAGATAGCCTCAGCTCTGGATCTGGCTCATAGAAACAATATCGTCCATCGCGACTTGAAACCATCGAATATCATGCTGGTGGAACAAATGTCCGGTGAGTATCAAGTAAAATTGCTTGATTTTGGAGTGGCTAAAACTCAATTGCAAAATATGACAATCACCGCCACTGGTGCTATGGTCGGCAGCCCGCTTTATGCCAGCCCGGAACAAGCATCGGGTGAGGAAATAGATCTTCGTTCAGACATTTACAGTTTCGGCGTACTTATGTATGAGGTTTTGAGCGGTAAACCTCCCTTTGCAGGTGCCACCGCTTTAGAAACACTTTCAATGCATAAAAAAGCTAAACCCCCTTTGTTGTCTTCAATTGCGCCACCACTGAGTATTCCCGATATTCTGGTCGAACTGGTGGATAATTGTTTGCAAAAGGAAAAAGACAGAAGGCCCGCCTCAATGCAAGAGATTTCCGTCGTGCTTTCAAGCGACATGGATGAAAATACTGTTATTGACGAAGGTAAAAGCAAGCGGCTGAAACAAAAGAAATTATTGACTGCAGCGACTATGCTTGGATGTGTTTTAACAGCAGCAAGTTTACTAATTTATTCACCGGCGTTTTTGAAAAAAGAAAAAATCAAAGTTTTGTCAGAAGCGCCCAAATCGGTCCCCAGCAACTGGTATGCCATCAACAACTATCGCAAACAAGGTGACAATGACAAACAGAAATTCCGTTATTTCAAAGAGTCGGACCCTAGAATAGAAAACACCATATACGACATCACTGACGATGATTTCAAAGAACTGGAAGGAAAAAATATCATCAAAATGCAGCTGGTAGAATGCACTCTTTCCGGGAAAGCTTTCAGGTACTTGAAAAACTCCAATCTAAGAAGTCTGAAACTGAAAAGTGTAACCATACCTGATGACGGCATTAAAGAGCTGACAAACTGTAAGGATCTGGTTTCGCTCGAAATAGATTCACAGACAGTTTCAGATAAGTCCATACAATACATAAATCAGTTTAAAAAATTGAAATTGCTCAATTTGACCTGTCCGCAACTGACTGACAAAGGCATAACCATGCTTGATTTACCCGAGCTGGAGAGATTGACTTTACTGACCCCCAATATCACAGATATTTCAATCGAATCATTGAAAAAATCGAAGAAACTGGATGATCTGGCATTGCTCTCTTCTTCTGTGAGTAAAAACATCGGCATTACACTGAGTCGACTTACCCTTTTGCGGCAGCTTAACCTTTCAGGATTGCGAGAAATAACTACTGAAAGTATGCAGGCTCTGGCAAAAATGAAGCTTATAACTTTAATGCTGAGAGACTGTCTGCTCAATGATGAGCATTTTGATATCATCAGTGAAATGAAAACACTGCGCAGGCTTGATTTCAGAAATACACAAGTATCTGCCTCTAACCTGGCTAAATTATCTAAACTAACCAGTCTATGTCATATGTCTCTTTCAGGAAATAAAATAATCACTGATAGCATGATGGAAGAATTGATAAAATTGAAACTTCAAATAATTGATTTTAGACTTAGCGGTATCAAGCAACCTCAATTGCGGCAGCTCATCAAAATGAAAACTTTAAAAATGATATACCTGGGTGATTGCGAAAATCTATCATCGGAAGCTGTGCAAGATTTTGTAAGAGATTTCGAAGCAATCAACAACACAAAATTAAATGTTGATGCTCGTGATGTAATTGAGAAATTGTAGTGGGGAATATTCTGTGAAAATATTTCGCCTTTTATCAATCATATTTATAGTACTGATTTTGACAGTCCTGACTGTACTGGCATTCAATGGCTCAGAGCTGAAAAGACTGGCCGACTTCACTCATTGGTATTCCGGATACGATGTAAACGCCGGACCCAATTTCAATGTGCCCAGATTGCCACCAGCAAAAAATCTGGAACTGGTGGCACATATTGGTGGCCAACTATCCGCATGTGCTATGCGTGAAAATCTTTGTGCAATATCAAACGGCCCCGAATTGCTTTTGTATGACATTTCGGATCCAGCAAAGCCAAAAAAATTGAGCAGCATACTGTTGCTGAGCAAAATTGAAGAATTGAGTTTCGGCTGGGATGGAAAGACTGTTTTTGTTGCAGATGGTCGCGGAGGAATGCGCATCATTGATGTTTCAAGTCCGGAAGCTCCGAAAGAAATTGCCACTTTCGGGCATCGAGGCGCGGTTCAACATGTGCAGCATCGTCATCGCAATATTTATGTGGCGTCTAAATTGGACGGCTTGCAAATTTTAAGATACGTCGATAATAAACTTGAACTGTTGAAATACGACGATTCGATGAATCATGAAAACGGCTCAAGCGAGCTGGGCAATATTTGTGCTAACGCGGATTATCTGGTGACATCCGACACATATAACGGACTCAGAATTATGATACTAAAAGATCCTGAGTTTCCTGTTCTCAAAGCCAAGCACACAAAACCGCATGTCAACCCGGATTATGTGGCTCTTGACGGCAATACTGTCATGGTGGCATCCAGCAGTCCCCAGGATTTAGAGCAGGAAGTACAATTCTTTCAGGCAGACGGATACGACGCCAAGAAAACTGCCACCATAAATATTCCCGACATGCGCGCCAATGGTGTCTTCCTGAATGGCAAGTCTGCTTATGTGTATGGTGCCGGTGGATTAGTCGCGCTGGATTTAACTGATACCGCTTCACCAAAAATTGACAAAGCAAAAAGCTGGCAAAACAACTGCGAAATTCTTTCCTGCTCGATGTCTGGTGGCAAAGCATGTCTCACCACTGGTGATGGAAAATTTACAGTCTTGAGTCTTTCCGACAAAGCCAGAGTTATCTCGACCACAGAGTTTCCCACCAGTGTACTCAGTGCTTGCGTGGACAAAGACTCAGGCAAACTATTCATAGGCTCACGCTCAGGAATTTATAGCGCCAATTTAGCCACACCTGCCACTTATTCTAAGTTCTTAGATTTTAGTCAAACAAAATATTTAAGAGCAAACGCGGGTAAAGTTCTGGTGCAAAGCGATGAATCTCTAGATGTATATAAAACAGATAAACCAGATCGGCTGTCTCACACAGCATGCGCCAGAACCTGGATACCGCCGGCTCCATTTAAAAGTGACTTTCTAAGCGCAGGAGACAGCGGAATTATTTCAACCGGTTCCCAGAATTTTTTCAAAGACGAGCAAGTTGACGCCGTAGCGGGTGACGGCAAATTTCTCGTGACTGCGCCGACCGGATTTTTCGGTTTCCAGATATTTGATGAAAATTCGAAAAGTATGAAAGACTCACAATTCATTCCCAGTGCATTGCACCAGAAAGTACTGGACCTTGCATTCGACCACAATTTGATTTATTACATCCAGGGAAAATTCCTGGGCGACAATAAACTGTTTGTCAAAACACCAACAACAAATACAGATGAACCTCCATCGATTGATTTGCATGGTGCACGCAGATTATGTGTCAATAACAGGTTGATTGTAGTCGAGGAAATCGGCTCAATTAGCGTGATGAAATGGGATGGTAAGAAAGTCGAGAAAATTGCCGAACTGGAAAGTACAGCAGTTCCACTTTCTATAAGTGACCTGCAACTCTGCGGCAATCTTTTGATCATTCCGGCTCAGGATGCTGGTCTATACATTTATCTGGTGCGCGAAAGTCGGTAGACACCGAGGGTAAAATATTCGCTCTTGAGTCAAACGATAGTTTTCAGGGATGTTTTACTATCGTTCAACGCCATGCCAAAAATTTTACCCTCCCCGATACGCTCTCACTTTTTTCATGTGGCTTTCAACGTAAGGTTTCCCGGCGGAAAACCTTACGTTGAAAGCCACTGCGTTTTCGCGATACTTATGGACTTATAAAACTCAGGCTTTCTATCTACAAATTATTTGGTGGGCTTGCATTTTCTATCTTTCAAATAATGCCAATAGCCAGTGATCAAGGCTTCACAAGCCAGCTTCCTTTTGAAATGAAAAGCTATCGGTCCATCCATGTAATAGAATTCGCCACCGGAATA
>CAZEQP010000036.1:0-11970 GCA_964514345.1 uncultured Candidatus Obscuribacterales bacterium | reverse complement strand
TTTCTCATTTGGACTATAAGTTTGTTTTCGTCATAAACATCACCGGTTTTTAAGCATAAATTTTTCCGAATATATGCGCTGTCCAGCGAGTTGCCAAGTATATCGATTTTTTCAATAGTTCCTTCATTTATAGTCAGCTTCACACTACCGTCGGGAAAATCTTTCACGTCGGTGACACGAGCCAGAATGAATCCTTTGTCGTGATAAATCTGTTCGATTTTGTCGACTGATGCTGAAAGCTGATTTAAGTTATGCGGCTTACCAACCTGATCTTTGAAAACAAGCAAAATTTCTTCAGTGGAAATCAATTTGTTTCCTGATACCGAAATTCCTTTTACAGTCTCATTTTCACACACAGTAAATTTCAATCCTACTAAATTGCCCGGATCTCTATTTGGTGTCACCTGTAATGACTTATCGTCGAAATATCCCATTTCATTGATTGCTTTCAGATCTTCCATAATTTTTTTTCGATCAAATTTGTCACCTGGTTTTGTTTTGATCTGCGCTCGAATCTCAGATTCGGAAATGAGTTTGTTTCCTTCAATATGTATGTCTTTGATGTGTAGAGATTCCTTTGCAGTAGAGGTGTTTGCGTAGACACTGGAAAAAATTGAAACAAACAAAAGCATCGCGATTTGAAGTGCTCTAAATATTGAATTCAACTTGGCAAGCGGGGAACAAATCAACTGAGCCGATATTCCTTTAGAATTACGTGAGTATGAAACCTATTAGGAGAAAAACATTCTTCTGACATCCTCGTTTCATACCAATTTGAAAATCGGCGCCCGGGGCGAACAGCAAGGACCACAAACAATGAAAAAACTAGTTTTGATAACGATGGCATGTTTTTTAGGACTGTCGGCAAACACTGAAAGTGCCCTGGGAAAAGACAAATCCAAATTGAATTCTTCTAATAAAAGTGAAGCTGTAGTCGAGAACAAAAGCGGTCTGCCCAAAGTTATAGATTTTTATGCCACATGGTGCCAACCCTGCAAAAAACTGGCTCCGGTTTTAGAAGAGCTGGAAAAATCATATAAAGGCAAAATCGAATTTGAAAGACTTGATGCCGAACAGCCTCAGAACAAAGCCATCGTCGAAAAATACGAAGTTGCTGCTTATCCCACTTTAGTTTTTGTGGACAAATCAGGCAAATTAGTCGACCGCAAAGAAGGTTATGCTGACAAAGAAGCAGAGAAAGAAAAAATAGATCTCACAAAGAAACTCGATAAGCTTGTTAAATGACAAAAAAATTCGGCGGTGCATTCGTCACTCTTGAAGGTCCTGAGGGCGCCGGTAAAACCACTCAGGTAAAACATCTTACTTCAGTGCTCAACGAGCGCGGTATAGATCATCTGGTGACGCGGGATCCGGGCGGGACTCCGCTGGGCAAAAAAATACGCCGCATTCTATTGACACCGAATCTTGATGTTTCGCCTCGTGCTGAATTACTTTTGTATCAGGCAGATCGGGCTCAGCATGTGGAAGAGCTTATAATGCCCGCACTCAAAGCCGGCAAGCTGGTCATATGTGATCGTTATGTAGACTCGACTATGGCATATCAGGGTTACGGCAGAGGAATTGATTTTTCATTGATTGAAGAATTGAATCAAATAGCCACTGGCGGACTTATGCCTCAGCTAACATTCTTGTTTGATCTTGAATCTGAAGAAGGACTTTCCAGGCGGCATCCGGCTGAACATGACCGGATGGAACGGGAAGCCATCGACTTTCACAGAAAAGTGCGTCAGGGCTATCTTGAAATGGCTAAAAAAAATCCCAAACGCTGGCACGTGCTTGACGCGTCCAAGCCACTATCAGCGGTGCAACAAGAATTTCAGGAAACTCTTTTCCAGAAACTATCCTTGAATTAGTTTTTAATCCAAACCCAAACTAATACGTTTCGTTGCGCCCAAGACGCCACTGCATTTCTTTAAGCACTTGCGCCACTTCGGACCGCAATTGCTCTTCGTCGGCTTTTTCCATGGTGCCGCCGGCTTGATTGCGCAGATGTTTTTCTTTTGAAGCCAGATCTTTGAGACGCTGACTCATGTTTTTGTAGTCGCGGTCTGAAATTTTTTTTTCTTTCTTTTTCTTATCCAGAAACTCATTAGTGTCTTCGATAAAAGTGGAAACAGGCGGGTCCGAGGCACTGGGCGGATTGTATTGCGGATTGACTATAATCGGGATGGGGACATTGTAAAAATTCCAGCCGGCAGGAACGCCGCAATAAGGATAGAAATATCCCGACGGAGCTTTCCACATATTAATTGTGCAACGACCGGCTTGTACGCTGAAAACTCCACCGCCGATGGGTTGCGGCACACCGAATGCCGGATAAACCGCTCTGGAAGGAGAAAGAATACCGACAGGCGGAGCCACCATGCCGCCGCCGTAACAGGCGCCAGCAGCTCCGGAGCCGGACGAAGCGCATCCACCACCGCCGCCTGAGCTGCTGTAAGTCACTTGAGCATTCGCCGGTCCAAAGGACAATAGAAAGGCAAGACCCAGAACATAAAACTCATTTTTCATAGATTCACCATTTATTGCTTTTGGAATCTACTTATATTCTATCTATATTTAGGATGTCTTTTCCAAATCCGGCTCTTTGGCGCCGTCACCTTTAATAAACCACTGAAAATTCATCTCTTCGGCGCACATATGCACTGAAACCATGCTCCACCAGACGATATAACCCAGTGAAGTGACGTTATAGTTGCCCGAGGCAGGCAATTTGCCGGTAAAAAGCAAATATAGAACTCCGGGCACGGCCACCACGGCACATACAAGAGAAAGTCTGCGGGCGACAGAGAAAAGGGGTTTGGTGAATCTGTGCTGTGAACGGCTCAAATAAAGAGCCACGCAGGCAATGATAAAAGCCAGAACAAATCCGTTGACAGCGGCATCAAACAGACAATGACCGATTACAGCCGAGGCAGCTTGCCAGACTTCGCCTACAGTCTGTTGAAAATCAAATTTTTCTGCTTGCCCTTCCATTTTTGGCTCCGTTTGCTCTATATTTTATCTTTCTTGACCGCACTCAAATTACAAGCTAACAAAATCAATCTTTATAAATATGAAATCTCTTCCAATCAAAATGAGCCTACGGACCAAGTTATTTGTGGGTCTGCTACCCCTTCTGGCAGGGTTTTTCGCACCTTTGCACCCGGTACAGGGCGAACCTGACAAAATGAACAGAGCTGAGAAAATGCTTATGAATCTCAGAGTCGGGCAGGGTTCAGCCACTTTTTATCTGCTTGAGGCTGTGCGTCAGAGTAAAGAAGTGGAAAAGAATTTGCGCAAAGCGCTTTTTCAGATAAAAGAAGTGGACAAAGCATACGCCAAATCCAAAGGCAAGCCGGATAGTAAATATCTGGAGGCGGTTACAGTGAAACTGAACAGTTGCCAAGAAAAAAGCGCCGACGTGAGCAGGACCATCGAAGATTCAGTCGGCGATTTGAAAGAACAAATCAACGACGCCTTATTGCGATGATTCGAAAACAATGTCTCAATTGTCTTCAAGTTTATTCCGCTGAGGAAAGTGTCTGCAAAGAAGACGGCAATGCACTTTCGGCAATTCTGGTCGAAGACCTGGCCGGCTCGGTCATTTCAGGACGCTACAAAATAGTAAAAGAAATCGGCCGTGGTGGCATGGGTGTTGTTTACGAGGCCACTCAGCTGGGGCTTGATCGCAAAGTGGCGCTGAAAATGCTGCTTGCCGACCTGAGCAATCTCAATCAGGAAGACATTGGCTGGAAACGTTTTGAGATTGAAGCAAAAGCGGCTAGCTCACTCAATCATCCCAATATCATCAAAATTTATGAATACGCGGTGAGTGAATTCGGTCTGCCATATATCGTGATGGATTATGTGGATGGGGTCTCACTTGAAGATGTTCTGGACAGAGAAAAACAGCTCAATATCAAAAGGACTCTTTCTTTGTTCATTAGTATCAGCAACGCTCTAAGTCACGCGCACAAACGAAACATCATTCATCGTGATTTGAAACCGAGCAATATTATGCTTATTTCCGATGACGGTGACGGCGAGAAAATTGACGAAATGCCGCTTATTCTTGATTTTGGTATTGCTAAAATATTTACTCAATCCGGTAAAGCAGCTTTGAATCTGACCAAAACAGGGGAAGTCTTCGGCTCCCCGCTCTATATGAGCCCTGAGCAATGCATGGGACAGCCGCTTGATCCCCGTTCGGATATTTATTCTCTGGGTTGCATTTTGTACCAGGCATTAAGCGGGACTACTCCTATCGGCGGAAATAATTTTTTAAACGTTCTTTTCAATCATATGAACTCCCGTCCCATGCCACTGGATTCAGTATCATTAAAAATTCCCGGACATCTGGAAGAAATTATTTACAGGTGCCTATCAAAAGCGCCGGCTGATCGCTTCGAGACTATGGCTCAGCTCAAAAGTGCTCTGTCACAGTCTTTGAGCCTGCACAACGAATTGGAAGCAGTCAACAAAATGGTGCCGGGTGAACCGACTCAAGATCAACCGAAAAAAACTGCAAAGAAAGATAAGCAATCAGATATCGAAAATCTGGATAAGACTATTGATGTCACTTCTCAAAATAAACAGAAATCAGAATCTAAATCCAAATCAGAATCCGATTCGAAATCAAAAAAATCTGCGTATATTGAACGTCTGGAAAAGGCGGCCAAAAGCGGCGATAACGAAGCTCAATATGACCTGGCCTGGGCATATGAATTGGGTGAGGAGACTGATGTAGATTTACATATGGCTTTTCACTGGTTTAAAGAAGCGGCTGAAAATGGTCACCTTCAAGCCCTGCATAAAACCGGCTATATGCTTGAAAAAGGCATCGGCACAGCCATGAATGAAAAACGTGCCTTCCAGTGGTACAAAAAAGCAGCCGACGCCGGAGTAATACATGGAGAGCGGGATCTTGGATATTGTTATCAATACGGCGTAGGTGTGGACGCTGATCTGGACATGGCTTTTTACTGGACACAAAAAGCGGCTCAGAATGACGACACCACAGCTCTTTGCGCTCTGGGCGGAATGTATCGCAATGGATTGGTCGGTGACGGTAAGCCGGATCAACAAAAAGCTTTTGATTGTTATTTGCGGGCAGCAGTGCAAAACGAACCTTACTCTCAGCATCAGCTGGCTTTGATGCAATTGTATGAAGATGACTTTAGAGACGACGAAAGAGGCATGATGTGGCTTGAGCAGGCGGCAGAGTCAGGAGTGCCCGCGGCTCAATATGATCTTGCCATGTTTTATAAGCGTGGGGATATCGTAAAAATAGACAAAGAAAAATATTTGAACTGGATGATTGCGGCAGCTGACCAGAATTTTAATGAAGCTATTTTGGAATTGGCCAATTACTACTTCATGCGCAGACGTGAAGGCAAGAACTTTTCAAAAGCGTTGAAATGGCTCAAACTTGCCTCAAGCTTCGGAAACGAACAAGCCTTGACGCGATACAAACAATGCAAAAAAGAATCGCCGGATCTGGGTAACAATCCCGACTGACCCCACCGTCACCCCAATCCTCCACCGTGTATGCAATCCGATATCGGAATACGCACACGAGCATGGTGGGCTGGGTCTGGAAAGCCCCTGAAAATGGGAGTTTTCAAAAAATTTGGCTCCGATAGGATTCGAACCTATAACCTGGCGATTATGAGTCGCTTGCTCCACCTTTGAGCTACGGAGCCACACCCTCGAAAGAGGATATAGACAAAGGATATATCATTTCACTTTGCTTGTGGTCATGAATTTTTCCACAAAGTCGGTACTGACGTCACCTGCCTGAAAGACAGAATGAGACAAAACGTTTTGATGGAACGGAATAGTAGTTTTAATTCCGGTGATGGCATACTCATCAAGTGCTCTTTGCATTCTCTGGATAGCTTCTTCACGGTCCACGCCCCAGACGATCAATTTACTGACAAGTGAATCATAATAGGGCGGAATTTTGTATCCAGGATAGCAATGACTGTCGACCCGCACTCCAGGACCGCCTGGCGCGATATAAGCATCGATGCGACCGGGCGACGGCAAAAAGTTTCTATCTGGATCTTCAGCATTTATGCGGCACTCGATAGCATGACCGCGAAAAACGATGTCTTCCTGGCGAAGACTCAAAGGCAGTCCGGCAGCCACACGAATTTGTTCTTTAATAAGATCGGTCCCTGTAATCATCTCAGTGACAGGATGTTCGACCTGAATACGAGTATTCATTTCCATGAAATAAAACTGGTTATTGCACCAGATAAATTCAACGGTTCCAGCCCCTTCGTATCCGATTGATTTAGCCGCTTTCACCGCCGCATCACCCATTTGCTGGCGCAATTCAGGAGTAAGAGCCGGACTGGGAGATTCTTCAATAAGTTTCTGGTGGCGGCGTTGCACCGAGCAATCACGTTCACCCAGGTGAATGACGTTTCCGTGCTGGTCGGCCATTACTTGAATTTCGATATGACGAATAGGCTTCAAATATTTTTCAATATAAACACCGCCGTCACCAAAAGCCGCCTGAGCTTCAGAGCGCGCCGCCGACATGGCAGAGCCCAGTTGTCCGGAATCGTTGGCGATGCGCATCCCTCGTCCGCCACCACCGGCGGTGGCTTTAATGATCACCGGATATCCGATTTCATCGGCTAATTTAAATGCTTCTTTATCAGATTCGACAAGACCGTCAGAACCGGGAACACAAGGAACTCCGGCATTTTTCATAGTTTCACGAGCGGAGGCTTTGTCCCCCATAGAATTAATGGCGTGCACCGAAGGACCGATGAATTTGATTCTGTGGTCTTTGCATATTTCAGCAAAATTAGCATTCTCGGACAAAAATCCATAACCGGGATGCACCGCATCGGCGCCTGTCACCACAGCGGTCGAAATCAACGCAGGTATATGCAAATAGCTGCGTTGCGAAGGCGGCGGACCTATACAAAATTGTTCATCGGCAAGTTTTACGTGCAAGGACTCCGCATCAGCCTGCGAATAAACGGCGACAGTCTGGATATCCAGCTCCTGGCAGGCTCGGATAACACGGAGGGCTATTTCACCCCTATTTGCGACTAAAACCTTTTCGAACATAGTTTAGTTTTAGCCCCTTGGATCTACAAGGAAAAGAGTTTGACCATATTCAACCGTGGTGCCGTTGTCGGCCAACACTTTCACAATGCGACCGGCTACTTCGGTCGGCATGTCGTTCATCAATTTCATCGCTTCGATGATACAAACTGTTTGACCGACTGAAACTCGATCGCCTATTTCGACATAATTAGCGGCACCAGGTGAAGGAGCGCGATAAAAAGTCCCTACCATTGGCGATGTGATTTGCAAATATCCGTTGTTTGAGTCTTCCACTTTGGCGGGAGCCGGGGCTGAGGCTGGTGCAGGTGCCGGAGCCGGAGCCGTTTTCACTGGAGCCGGAGCAGCAACAGGAGCCTGGACAGCAGTTTTGGCATTAGAAGAGGACGATTCGTTATTGGCAGAAGATGCAGAACCGGAAGTCGCCGCATTGACGCTGACACCCTTAGAACTGGCGTCTTTTTTCACAGTAATGCGTTGATCGCCAAATTCAATAGTAAGCTCGGTCACATCTGTCGAGCTGACTACATTTAAAAGGTCACGAATCTGTTCGAGATCTATTTTCACGAGAAGTTAAACCCTTGTTATGTATTTTCTGGTGCGTGTGTCGACTCTGATTTTGTCTTCTAACTTGATATGAAACGGCACCGTAATTACGGCTCCGGTTTCAAGTGTGGCCGGCTTGCCTCCACCTGAGCTGGTATCACCGCGCTCATCAGGAACTGTGTCTGTTACAACCAATTCAACTGTGTTGGGCAGTTCAACGCCTATCACTCTGCCGTCATAACGCAAAACGGTTATGCCTTCAAGACCTTCTTTCAAAAATTCGTCACTGCCGCCGAATTTTGCCGGTTCGATCTCGATTTGATCGAATGTTTGAGTATCCATCAAAGTATAAGTATCGCCTGATTTGAACAAATATTGCATGTCCGATTTTTCCACAGTGGCAGAAGGCACTTTCTCTGCGGCGCGGAAAGTAGCATCAAGCACGTTGCCTGTCTCCACATTCTTTAGTTTGGTGCGGACAAAAGCGGCACCCTTACCGGGTTTGACGTGCATAGCTTCGACAATCTGCCATACTCCGTTATTGTATTGAATGGTGACGCCAGGTCGAAAATCGTTGGATGAAATCATGCCGGAAATGAGCCTCGTCTTAAGAAAGGCAACCCAAAAACTCTATACGCCAGATTTTAACACTAACCACTTAGCGACTTTGTTTTATTTTGCGACATTTGTAAATACAGCTAAAAGGCTTAAGTTGCTCTGAGGTCCAAAAGCCGTCTACAATACCGTTTTGACAACCTAGCAAGAGCTGGTTTTACTAAGGCTCGGCTCCCCTCACGCCAGAACATATAAAAATGACTAAAGTTATGACTTCAGATCCCGAAATACTTGCAAGCAGTCACTGGAACGCCGAGGCGGTCGAATCCAGATGGACTGAATACTGGTTTAAAAGAGAACTTTTCAACCTCTGGGTAAAGTCTGAACGCCCCAACTATTCAATCGCCCTGCCCCCGCCCAACATCACTGGCAGCCTGCACATGGGGCACGCCTTGAACGGCACTTTGCAAGACGTGCTCATTCGATTAAAAAGAATGCAAGGTTATAACGTTCTCTGGCAGCCCGGAACCGACCATGCCGGTATTTCGGCTCAAATGGTAGTTGAGAGAAAACTAAGACAAGAACATCAAGAAGAAACAAAGAAAAAGCCCCAGGAAGAACGCCGTCCTTTTTCAAGACTGGCCATTGGGCGCGAGAATTTCATCAATCATGTGAAAGTCTGGCGCGAGCAATACGGCAACCAGATCATGGCTCAGTATAAAAAACTGGGTGTGAGCTTCAACTGGGACCGCATCGCCTACACAATGGACGACGAATATGTCAAAGCCATTTACCGCGCATTTGTCACCTTTTATAAGGACGGGCAGATTTATCGAGGCAAACGTGTCACCAACTGGTGCCCCCGCTGTTTGACAAGTCTTTCTGATTTAGAAGTCGAGCACAAAGAAATAAAAGGAAAGCTGTATCACGTCCGTTACAAACTTGTTGATGGTTCGGGTGAAATTGTAATTGCCACCACCAGACCCGAATCAATTTTTGGCGACGTGGCAGTAGCGGTAAATCCAAAAGACGAGCGCTATAAAAAACTGGTCGGCAAAAAAGTACGTGTGCCGATGAACAATATCGAAATAAGTATCATTGAAGATTCATATGTAGACAAAGACTTCGGCTCCGGCGCTTTGAAAATAACACCAGCCCACGACGTCAACGACTATGAAGTGGGCTTGCGTCACAACTTGCCGCAGACATGTGTTATTGACGAGCACGGAAAATTGATGGCATGCCCTGAAGTGCCGGCGCAATATCAAGGCAAGGACAGATTTGTCGCGCGCGAAGCGGCAGTAGAAGAATTGAAAGCAGCTGACTTGCTTGAAAAAGAAGAAGACTACACACATGGTGTCGGTCATTGCGAGCGCTGCGCCACCGTCATCGAGCCTTATCTTTCAGAACAGTGGTATCTTTCAATGAAAGAACTTGCCCGCCCTGCCATAGCCTGTGTGGAAGAAGGCAAAGTCAAATTTATTCCGGAACGTTATGAGTCTACTTATTTAGACTGGATGAAAAATATCCGCGACTGGAATATAAGCCGTCAATTGTGGTGGGGACATCGCATTCCTGTCTGGACATGCAACGCATGCAAGAAAGAAGATGCGTATGAAACTCCTCCCACAAAATGTCCAAGCTGTTCAAGCACCGACTTAAAACAAGACGAAGACGTGCTTGATACCTGGTTTTCATCAGCTCTCTGGCCATTCGCCACCCTTGGTTGGCCGGATGAAAATACGCTTGAAATGAAGCATTTTTATCCCACCACAGTTTTGTCCACAGCACGCGAGATTATAAACTTGTGGGTGGCGCGCATGATTTTCACCAGTTTGAAATTCATGAAAACCATTCCTTTTAAATATGTTTTGATCCATCCTGTCATTCAAACAGAAGATGGAAAACGCATGTCCAAATCAAAAGGAAATGCCATAGATCCACTCGACATGATCGCCAAATATGGTGCCGACGCCAACAGATTTTTGTTTATCTCAATGGGTGTCAAAGGTGACCAGGACGTGCGCTTCCGCGAAGAGCGCCTGGAAGAATATAAACGCTTTGTCAACAAATTATTCAACGCCGGAAAATTCGTGGTATCACAACTTGAAAATTACGAATTCGGTCCGCTTGAAACAGAAAAAATGACACTGGCAGACAAATGGATCGTATCCAAATACGAAAGTCTGCTTGAGCGTCTTGATCATGGTTTTGCCAACTATGATTTTGATGATGTCGCCCGCGATATCTATGAATTCGTCTGGGATGATTTTTGCGACTGGTATGTCGAGATAGCAAAAATACAATTGCAAGATAAAAATGAATCAGGTCAAACCAAACATATATTGTATTCAATATTTGAAGGCTTGATGCGGGCCCTGCATCCAATCATGCCCTTCTTCACCGAAGAAATGTGGTCGCACTTACCCAAGCGCGAATCGCTTGCAGATCTTGAATCAATCATGTTCGCTCCATATCCGCACGGCAATCCGACCTATGTAAATAAAAAAGCGGAAGACGAAATGAGTTATCTCATTAAGGTAGTGCGGGCGGTGCGCAATATCAAACAAACATTTGATGTGCCTGTGAATGTTGCCGCCGATGTTTCAATCTCATGCACCAATAAAGCCGACCATGCCATTCTTATGTCTAATCAGGCTAACCTTGTCAGACTGGCCAAAACAAACGAGAATCCCATTCAACCGCCTTCAAGCAGCCACCCAACACCCGCGGGCAAAGTGGCGCACGAAATTTTTGGTGATACCAGAATAAATGTTGTTCTTGATTCGCTTATCGATGTGGCTAAGAGCAAAGAAAAAATTCTAGGTCGCAAAGCCAATAAAACAAAAGAGCTGGAGCGCATCAAGAATTTGTTGAGTTCCAAAGGCTTTCTTGATAAAGCTCCTGCCGATCAAGTTGAAAAACAAAAAGCCCTCGCATCAGAAATCGAAAATCTGATTGCAAGTTTTGACGCTCAACTCAAAATACTTGAGTCTTAAATTCAAGCCGAAACATATTAAGCAGGTCAGTCCTATGCAAGACAGTCCGCCTTAGACCGGTCCGCCTTCACCTGGTTTATTAATCATAAACGTAGCGAAATGATCGAAAAAAGCGTCAAGCTCTGAGCGTACTTCTTTTAATTCAGTCACTTTATCTAGAGCCGCATTCATACAGACGATCCAGGCGTCTCGCTCAGCTTTGCCGATGGCAAAAGGCATATGCCGGGCACGCATACGCGGGTGACCTTTCTCGTCGCTATATGTCGTTCTGCCGCCTGTACGTTGAATCAAAAACAGGGCTAAACTGCGTTTGGCATTATCCAGCTTTTCTGGATAAAGCGGACGCAGAATACAGCTCTGCTCCACCCCGGCATAGAACTCGTCTACAAGCTTGAAATAAGGTTCTTCAGAGCCGATTTGTTTATAAATTTCAGAAAGCGGGTCCACCAGTTGAAACTTATTGTTGAGTTTTGGGCGGTCCCATTTCGATGGATGCTTTGTTCTCTGTAGTCGGTCCCAAACGCAACTCAGTCACGATGAAAATGGGATCTGTATCCATATCGGTAGAGCCGGAGCGCATTTTGCGGGCGTACATAGTGACGTAATGATCATGCTGGAAAGCAAACAAGTTGTACGGCTGAGCACCGCTTTTCGGTTTAATTTGATAGCACTTCACAGCTTTGAGGGCGGTGACTGCGCTCAATGGCAATCCGGTTTCTTTGGTGATGCGGGCTGAAGTCAGGGTCACTTCGCGCTTGTTGTTTTCGTTGATAAAGTCTTT
>CAZEQP010000035.1:0-11995 GCA_964514345.1 uncultured Candidatus Obscuribacterales bacterium | reverse complement strand
ACCAAACTGAGCCTGGACGAAGCAGACCCCATAACAAATATGGACGTATTATTGATTTCAAGCAAAGCAAACAGAATAGTCAGCATCACACCTTCGCTTGTGCGAACAGGTGGCACTTTCATTCCAGATTTGAGCAGGAATGGCATCAAGGCAATCCCCGGCTCTATTTATGGGATTTTCGCACCGCTTCTGAAACCATTTTTGCCGGTTGATATTGCACGTGCGTCCAACAGTTTTGAAAAGGATAACCGCTGGTGGTATCAAAGTAAGTTTACCGAAAAGGATACAGGTCAAGAATACGCACGCCTTTTGTTGTCCACCCCTCTAAATGAATCACCTGCAAAAATAATCGGCGCGCTTCTGGTTGCTGTCGTATTCGGCGGTATAGCAATTATTTTGAGCTTCATTTTTACTATTGCAGTTGGTCAACAAGTTAAAAAACCACTGCGTTTTCTGATATCGCGCACCAAAGATATCGCTAATCGAAAAGCCATTATCGCCCCCCTGGATCGAGTGGACGGGGAATTTCTTGAGCTGGGGGAATTGATTGATACGGCAGTCACAACTATGCGATCCACAACTCAAAATTTAAAATCCAAAATGCACGACCAGAAGGAAGAGCTGGCGGAAAAAAATAAACAGGTGGAAGAATCCACTCAAAAGCTGGAATCGTTAAGCAAACAAATTAGTACCCAAACCAGACAAATTGCCGAAGTTTCAAAACAAATAAACCAGGCCAACAGACAAGCAGTGATTCTTCAACATAAGCTCGATGCAGTTCTGCAGTCATCCACAGAGGGCTTTTTAATCATTGATCAGTTCGGCAACGTTCTTTCAGCCAATCCGGTTTTTCTTAACTGGATCGGACTATCAGAGGGACAGACCTCCGGCAAACTCTGTTTTGATCTTGTAAGACGTCCCGGAGCCAATAAGTTGAACTTGGCGAGCGTTAGTTTCGCTCGATCCACCGACCCTGAAATAGTGCTTAATAATTTTCATCCGGAAGGTGTGATTTTTCATGCCAGCCAGGATAAAAAAGTGGAGGTGCTCACTCATTTGCAGCCGATAACCGGCGAAGACAATCAAATTCAAGGTTATGTCATGGTTCTTCGCGATAAATCCTTGCGAAGCGAGAATGCTCAATTGCGTCAGGAAATGGTGGGAATGCTTAAAGATGCCATTAGAGCGCCTCTGGCCACCGGAGAAAGCCGCTGGTCCAATATACTGGCACAGTCCTCCGGTAACGCCAATCCCCAGATTGTGCAGGCGCTTGCCGATTTGCATTCAAATTATCAGAATCTTCTGGGAGTGGTGGACAGTTATTTAATGATGTACGGCGGAATCGTGCCGGAACCTGTCGCTCCTCGCGACTCAATCGTCATTTCCAGGCTGGTGTCTGATTGTCTGGAGGAAGTAAGTTCTTTTGCGCAACAAAGACAATTGATGCTGGATTACAAAGCGGCAACCGGTCTTCCCGCAGTCAGCACCAATAAGGAGGCTGTGAAAAGTGTTTTGACCAATTCACTAAGCCGTCTAATTGATGCCACCGCTCCCGGTGGTCGTGTGCGCGTGGAAAGCTCAATTCGCAATAAAGAGATGCGCTTAAGCGTGACCAGTTCAGGTCCCGGTCTTCCGGAAGAGGAAATTACCGACATGTTTGCCGGATTTATTGAAGGCAAACACTCTCAGGACACTTATAGTCAGAGGCTTTCAATGTACCTGGCCAGAAATAATGTAGAGCGGTTGGGCGGTAAAATCTGGGCCGAATCGGAAGCAGGCCGCGGAATCGGCATTTACTTCACTCTTCCTGTTCATACCGCCTGATTCTTGTGAGTGGGTCAATTTAACACGAAGAAAAATTACCCAAAAAAAACTTCAACTGATAGAATGAAATTAGCGTGGACCAAAAATTTTTAGAGTTTGCTCAACCTGATTTTCTCAGTGCCCGAATTTTTTCGGTTGCTTTTGCTTACTAAATATCAGAATCACATTAAAAAAACTGCCATATGCGGTTCCATTTCGGACAAATTTGCTTTACCGTAGGGGAAATTATACTGTTTGGGCCAAATTGACGTTAGGATAATGTGAACTGAAACCGGATTGAATTATTAAGGTATGAACAAGCTAAAAACATCTTTTCTGAAATTCATAAAGCAAGAAGAAGGACAAGGCATTTCCGAGTATGGAGCCTTATTGGCTTTTATCGCCATTCTGGTAGCTCTGGTTTTTGCTTTTGCACCTGGCAAGTTAGCTCCCGCTGTTTCACAAGCCTTTTCCTCAATGTCACAGGAATTAAACGATTCCGCTGCCGGGGCTGATATGGCTAGTGGTTCCTGACAAGAGAGAAGCACTTTCCACAAATTATCTACCTGATGTTGGAGACATATTATATATCTGCATAATGCAGGTATTGCTTTTCGGTCGCCCCGAATTTTTGTTTCAAGACTGCTCTGTCGGCTGGCATTTGCTCAGCGGACAGTACATTCTTGAACATCTACAAATTCCGCGAACCGATATCGTTTCATTTTCCTTTCCCGGCAAAGCATGGGTGCCTTATGAGTGGTTTTTTGATTTTGTCGCCAATTTACTGGTTAATGCAGGCGGACTTAATCTTCTGGCCGTATTTTGTGCATCAGCGATAGCCTTTGTATTTGTCCGGACTTATGACGCTGAACGTAGTAATGGCGCCGGTCTTGCCCTTTCTACCGTTGTTTGTATCATAGGTGTTTTCGCTTCAGCGGTGCACTGGCTGGCTCGTCCCCATATATTCACTTTTTTGTGTTTTTCAATTTTCATCAGCATCCTGAACAAATTCGAGCAGGGTCGTCTGTCAGCAAAGCAAATGATCGTCTATCTTTGCTTAACAATGCTCTTATGGGTCAATACTCATCCAGCATTCCCCTTGGGAGTGATTCTAATTGGGATTTATCTGGCAAGCGCACTTGTCAACGGTTTCGGACAGGAGAGAGTGAAAATGCTTCTCATCGCACTCGCCACCACATGTGCCACTACTTTGCTCAATCCCAACTTCATTGATTTGCACTTTTACATACTTAAATACTTGAAAGGGGGAAGTGTTTTAGCAAATACAGAAGAGTTTTTATCTCCTGTATTTCACGGCAACATTCATGCATTTTGTCTTGAATTACTGCTTATTATGCTGATTGTCGGGTTGTTTCAAAAAAAACGGACAGAAAAAGTCCCTATGAGTGTTTTGTTGACAGTCATTTTCACACTACACATGGCACTTTCAGCTGTGCGCAGTATACCCCTTTTCGTACTGAGCTCGGTACCTTTAATCGGCTTTTTGTTTGGACAACAAGAGCAAAATCGAAACATAACCGAGGAATCCTCTTCGCTCTCTCTCTTTCCCCGGATAAGTCATTCTCTTGCCAAATTCGATGATCAAGAAAAGTCGAGCAAGAAACGTTATTTGTCGATTTTATACACGCTTGCCATGATTTGTCTGGCTTTCACGCCGGTGATGAAAACAGGCTTCAACCCCGAAACGACTCCAACAAAAACTTTGGAATACATCAATAATAGGCTTCGTCCTGAAATGGTTGGAAATACCGGATTCAATTTTGATAACTGGGGTGGATTACTGGCATACAAGCTGAAAATGAAAGTTTTCATTGATGACAGGGCCGATTTTTACGGAGAGGAGTTCTACACCGAATATGGTACCATCGTGCAAACCAATCCGGGCTGGCAGGCACTTTTGGATAAACACAAGGTATATTGGGTTCTAATGCCCGCCAATTCCAAACTGGTTGCCGCTCTGTCACGGGATTCCCAGTGGTTGGAGGTTTGCAAGGACGAGGCAGCCGTTATTTTCATTCGACAAAAGCAAAAGTGACATCCAGCGGCGTTTCGTATGAAATTATTTGATGATAAGGAATTTCAGGTGATTTCAAACAAGCTTGAAAGAGCTTGTCTTTTCCCCAGACCAGCTTATCTTTCAGACACCAAAAGATAGCCAGATAGTTTTGCAAGTATTTGCGACTGATACCATCAATTTTTTTGGAAATAAAATCAACGAATTCCTTAACTTGCCCCTTTGTTTTCCGCGAATATGCCAAACCACTGCGAGAAGAACATTCAGGCGGCACAATAATTTTGCAAGCATAGTAATCTGCCGGATGTCTTTCTATGAGGTTCATTTGTTCCAAGTTGAATAGGGGCATAATCAAATCATGGTAGGACAATTGAGCTTGCTGAATGATATTGTCGAGATGGATTTTTCCGGATTTTATGATTGAAAATACTTTGTTTTCCGCGTCATTCAACATAACCAATTCTTGTTCTTGTTCTTGTTCTTGTTCTTGTTCTTTTCTCTTTTCTCTTCCGTTTCCGTTATTAATGTCATTCTGATTAGTTATTTCTTTGGCCAACTTATTTAATTCAGTTCTAAGGGCTTCTTCAGCCGCTCTTTGTTCGGATTGGGGATGCTCTTTGGCTGGAGTGACTCGACTCCTTTTTTTAAAGACCGAAAGAAATACTGCAGAATTTATTAGTCTGGAAAATTCTTCCATTTCTTTCATTATCACCATCGATATTTTTTTCACTAGCGTGAGACAGGTGGAATAAGCAACTCCAATAAGTTTATGAATTTGAAAACAATTGAAATAGATGCCTCTTTCCAGAAGATAGATAATCTTCAAGAATGGACCAGCTTTTTTAATTCCGGTATAAAGCGTACCTGCAGTCAACGAGGCTGTTTCTCCGCAATTGTTGCAACGATAATCTCTGGATTTTTGCTGACGGACTATATTTTGGCTCTGGCATTTCCTGCAATTTCCCTGATTTAGTAGATGAGACAATAAATACTCCATACAGTCATTTTCTGTTGGAAGAATTTCGTCAAACTTTTTCAGAGCCGAAACTGCATCTTCAGGCAGTTCCGCATTTTCTTCATCGAAAAAAATCTTTTCCATGGTTTGCACCCCCTTTATCTTTAAAGACGATGCCGCGCCGAAAAAAGTTCAACCATTGAAAACCCAATTTTAAAAATGAACCGATATCGGTTCATTTTTAAATTGGGAGATGTTTAAATCAGAAGCAAAAAACCCGGTCGCCACCACGTTCGATGGCATACTCCAGAGATTCAAGTGCCTTGGCCAATAATTCTTCGTAAGTACTACCGTGCCTGGGATGGCTTGCAATCCCGAAACTGGAAGTAATGGAAAAGTTTTCCCAGTTATACGATATTACTTGTGCTCCAATTCTTTTCCTGATTCTCTCAGCGACAAGAGCGGCTTGAGCTTGTTGTGTCTGAGCAAAAATAATGGCAAACTGAACTGGATTATAAACTGCACAGATGTCCACTTCTCTGGTGGAAGTTCTGATGACATTGGCGACGACTTTCGAAATTGCGTCTCTTGTAAGTGGACCATATTTGTCGTAGATCTCGTCAACTTTGTCGATGCTGAAGAGACAAACACACATTTCCTGAGAGTAACGACTTGCCCGCATCAATTCTGCTTGCATTTCTTTGACAAAGGCCTGGTGATTGGGCAATTCTGTTAAGACATCCAGATGAGCAAGCCTTTCGATTTCTATGCCTTTGGATTTTATAGATGCCAGATCTTTTTCACGCTCTCTGGAAAAATTCTCAAGTTGCCTAACTTTCTCTAAGGTTTCTGCTTTGGCTTGTGAAATAGTCTTCACTTGTGGACGTCTTCGCTCAGCGTCTTCTTTGACCTGAGCATAGGTCAATTCTTTGAAGCCGGATTTCTTTGAAGAGGCGGATTTGTCGTCTGTCGTGCCAGTCATAACTGATTAGAGTAGGTTATCGCTTTTTACTGTGCATTAAATTAAGCTTTCTTTGCGGTGGACCGCCATCAACGTGACAACGAATAATTTCCAGACAGTCGTCCTTTGTGACTCCCAGATAACTTTGTCCATCCGGCTTAAATTTCACGACAGGACCATGTTTGCACAGCCCGAAGCAATCCGACTTCTTCAACTGGAACATAGAGTCCAACTCACATTCCTCGATTAGCCTTTTCAGCTGCTTGAAGACAGACGGACTGTTGCGTCTGTTACAACGTTTCCCTTTTACACAAACAAGCAATTTATTTGGGAAATCCAAAACTTGTCGTCCTCAACTATTCCGCTTGACAAACTGATATCTTAGAGTCTATTTGCTCTTTTGTGGCTTAATTTCTGTAAAGTTGTAACCTAAATCGCGAGATTTTTTTCGGTCTCCATCCGCCAGCTTTTCTTTCCCCAGCTCTCTGAAACACTGACTTCTGAAAAAATAAAATTGCGCGGCATCCTTATCTTTCAGCTTCTGCACAGCGATAGTCAAATCTCTTATTGCTTCGTTATGTCGACCAAGATAAAACAAAGCCACACCCCGATTGCCAAAGGCTGAATAAAAGGTGGGGTCTTTTTCAATTGCTTTGCTGCATTCCAGGATAGCCGGCTCGTATTGTTTCAAATTTATTAGTGCACAAGCTCTGTTAACATAGCCAAAAACGTTTTCTTTATTTATTTTCAGGGCTGCTGTGGCATCCGCCAGGGCTTGCTCGTTCTCGTTTTTTTGTAAATGCAAGCTGGATTTGAAAACATAGGCATTGTCATTTCTGGGGTCCATTTCTATAGCTCTCTGGAATAACTCGGCTGCCTGATCGTATTTTCGCTCCTGTAGTAATTGGCTTCCCTGGTCGACCATACTTTGAGCGGTTTCTTTCACAGCCTTCACATGACTGACTCCGCGATAAGAGCAGGAGGAGCATGTGCTCCCCAGCAAAAATAGGGCAATAGCTAAGGAAAATAATTTCAACATCGATGAGAGCAGGCCAAACTGCTTAATCTTAACAGGTTGGAAGTAAACAAATCGGCTTCAAAAATGAACCGATATCGGTTCATTTTTTTCTGACAGATCCAGCTCAAACACTTTCGCGTAGAAAAAAAGTTCAGCTTCCAATGTCCGCTTGATATTTTCTGCTTTTCTAAAGCCATGCTGCTCACCCTCATAAGCTAAGTAAGCAACTGGAACCTTTTTATCGCGCAGGGCTTGAACCATCTTTTCGGTCTGTGAGGGCGGCACGACCTTATCTTCCAACCCTTGAAAAAATATAACCGGACAATTAAGCCGGTCTGTGAAGTTGATAGGCGAGCGCTTGAAATACGCATCTTCTGCTTCCGGATAAGGTCCGACTAAACTGTCCAGATATCTAGATTCAAACTTGTGCGTATCTCTCATAAGAGCTTTCAAATCTCCGATACCGTAGTAACTGCACCCGGCGTTAAATCTGTCCGAAAAGGTCAAAGCACACAGGGTTGTATAACCACCAGCACTTCCCCCTGCAATACAAACGCGAGTCGAATCGACCATACCTTTGTCGATTAAGGCTTGCGCCGCCGCCTGGCAGTCGAGCATGTCTACAATTCCCCAGTTCTCAATCAAGCGATTGCGATATTTACGTCCAAATCCGGTGCTTCCTCCGTAATTCACATCGATTACTGCAAATCCCCTGGAAGTCCAGAATTGATAAGTCAAATTGAGCACTGCATCAGAGGATGATGTGGGACCGCCATGACTGCGCACAATAAGTGGTGGTTTTATTTTTGTTTTGTTTGAAGAATGCAAGTCCTCAGAAACATCAGAGTACTCGTAATCTTTATTTTTGGGAGGATAAAAGAAAGCATAGGCTGTTTCGCCGTTTGCGCCGGAATATTCGATGTTTTCAGGAACTGAAATGTACCCTTCTGCAATTTCAATATTGGCCCCCGTTTTCAAAATTTGAAATGTTTCATTGCCTGTGTCGAACAAAACCACCGAGCGCACCATATTCGGTCCCCCGCCTATGAAAAGCAGAAATTTTCCGGAAGCGCAAAGATAGTCAATATCAGTAAACGGTGACTGTATTTTATTCAACGAATAGTCGTTTCTTTTTTTGCTGTACTGAAGCAAAGCCAGATTCCAGATGCCTTTTTGGCAATAAGCCGAGTACAAACTTGCGCCGTCTGCGGCCACATCAAAAATTGAAGTAGCGAAAACCCAGATAGGGAGTCCGAATTCGGCTGATTTTAAAATGACGGGAATTTTGTCAGCCGGAGATTCAAACGCGGCTTCAGGATTGCTTAAGCGATAAATGTTCCACCATCCGGTGTCTTCAGCCGCAAAATAAAGTGTGCCCTCCGGTCCAAACAAGGGCTGATAGACTGAATTATTTACTCCGCCTGCTATTTCGATGCAATTTGTTTTGTCTTCATTGATCCGGGCAAGAAATAGACGACTTTCATCCCAGGGCATATTTGGATGATCCCAGGCTATGAAAGCAAGCAAATCACCTTTGTCATTGAGACGGGGGAAAGCATAAAAATCATGCCCACTACAAATCACTTCCGGCGCGGCGCAGTGAGGTCCGGCGCTTGAATGAGCTTCGACGCTTGAATCAAATTCAGACTCTGTCGCTAAAAATTTAGACTCTGTCAGTGAGAATCCCAATTCTTCACCTGAAAAAGGCAGGGCTATTCCGGCTATAACATTTTGGGGTTCGCTTTCATTTTCGTGCCATATTTCCATGACACAAATAATTCGTTTGCCACAAGAGTCAAACACAAGGTCGGCATATCGCCAGGGACCTTCCGGTGTAATGGCGCGCGGAGTCTTGCCTTCTGTGACCAGATAAAGACGCTGGTCTTTATAATTGACAAATACGACGGCGCTGGATGTGCCACCATGATCCATTATGGCGTACGACCCGCCGCCATACTCATGCACCAGAGTGCGGGTATTAAATCCCTCCGGTATAAGATCAATCGTCTCACCATCTTTCCATTTCACTACTACGTTTCGCCCACCTTCAAGCGGACGCGATTCCAGCCAGTATGCGCACTGACCACTTTGATCAAATCTGGTCTCAGAAAGCTTTATGCTTCCGGCTGCGATTTCCTCCGCCATAATGGGAGATCGCCAGATCTCGCTTAGAGGTTGTTTTTCATTCAGATTCATTTTCAATCTGGTGCTTGCGCATTGCAAAATTTATGAGTGATTGTTCCAGAGTCAATTTTCCTTTCTGCAATAGCTCATGTATAGCCAATCCTGATTCTATTACCTGCTCATCTCCTTTTTTAAGGTGGCGCAAAATATTAGCCAGCATTTGAGCATCGCGAAAACTTTGTTTAATAGCTTCTTTCAAATAGCCTGAAGACAGATCTTGAGTGCGCTGGGCATTTTTCATAATCATTGCGATCAAATCCGGATTGCCCATTATTTCGCTTATTACATTTTTAGTAGACTCTCGGCTCAAATAGCCGCTTAAACGCAAAAAATCGAGAAAAAGCAAATTGCGCTGAATATCGTTGGGGAGTGATTTGGTCTCTTTTACGGCTTCATCCAGACTGATATTTGTTTTGTTTATAACAGCCAGTAAGTCTGCTGCTTTGCTTACTGCAAGCTGATTCTTCCAGACCATCTCTTGCAACTTGAGAGTTGCCGTTAAGAGGTCCTCAGATATCCAATTCATTTCAATCAAAACTTCGCCAATCATTTTGTCGTTGGCTTGAGCCATATCCACCGCCGACAGAACTTCTCTTTGAGTGAGCAATTTGGCCAGCACCAGGATTTCTCCCAATTTAATTTTCTGTCCGTTAGACTCAATTGCAGGTGGAGGCACTATTTCTTTTTCCAGCTTGACTTGAGCTTCCTCAAGATCGATTTGACCGGCACGCACCTCTTTCTGCAATGCCAGAGCCAGGTTTAGCGAAGGCGTGGAGATTCGATTCAGCAAAAGGAGTACCCGCCCCAGAGGCATGCCTGATGTGTCGCTTACCCGCAGTGACATTTCCAGCTGTTCGCTGTTGATACACTTTGCCGAATAGAGCAATTCGCCCAGGCGGGTTCCTTTTGAGGCATAAGCCTCCACCCCGAGCCCAATCAGTGCGTCAGTAAGCATCCATTTTTTGCGGTATACCATTCCCATGGCTTCACGGGCGTCTTCTTTGCCCAGTAAGCCGTCTTTGATCATTGACTGCGCCTCCACTGCCGCCCGAATTGTAGAAGGGTTCAATAAATCGAGCATAGTCAGGCACTTGCCAAGCGGCAATCCCGTCTGTTCGGAAAGAGCCAGTCCTCGCGCCACATCCTTCTGGGCGACAAGTCCGAAAAAATGGAGTAAATTGCCGAGTCTCAGCTCCTCCGGCTCAACGGACATCTATCAGGAGACCTCTTTTGAAAAAAGCATAAAACGAAAAACCACATGTCATAGTAATTTGCCCTTATATTATGACCAGTTATCATGGAAGAATTACTATTTTTGTGGGAGAATAATTATTTTTCTGGCAGATTAATCCCTTTTGTATGTCTTTCCAAGCGTCCTGCAAACAAATAAAGGTCAAATATTTCGCACTTTTACGCGAAGAACGCGGGCTGGAAATTGAAGAAGTCACAACCCAAGCCCAAACCTTGCGCCAGTTATATGAAGAATTAGCCAACCGATATCGGTTCAGTTTAGCCGTATCCAACCTGGCGGTTTGTCAGGATGAAAGCTTCGCCACCTGGTCGGACAGCATCAAAAACGGCTCCACCGTTGTTTTCATACCACCGGTGGCAGGAGGCTGATTTGTCTGATCTTTCAACTTGCACCACTGTGCTTTTCAACATCAGCCAGGAAAAAATCAAACCGGAGGTTTTAAGTGCCGAACTCTATCTGGATGAAAGCCTGGGAGGAATTGTCATTTTTGAAGGTCGCGTGAGAAATCACAGCGCCGGGAAAAAGGTGCTCAAACTGGAGTATGAAGCTTACAGGGAGCTTGCCCTAAGCGAAGGCAGAAAAATTTTGCAAGAGGCTTTTGAACAATTTGCTCAGGTGAAGAGAATCATTTGTGTTCATGCCCATGGGGAACTCAAACCGGGTGAACTGGCTGTATTTGTCGGCGCCGCCGCCGAACACAGAGACGAAGCCTTCCAGGCATGCCGCTATGTGGTGGAAGGAGTCAAGCACAGGCTGCCAATCTGGAAAAAAGAAACATTCGAATCAGGCGAGTCACACTGGGTTAATTGCCAGGAACATCATGCAATTAGTCGATAGTTTTAATCGAAGTCATAACTATCTTCGCATTTCAGTGACGGATCGCTGCAACCTGCGTTGTTTTTACTGCCTGCCTTCAAATGACGAGGAGCTGGCATGGAAACCGCAAAAAATGCTTTTGACTTTTGAAGAGATCGAATATTTGTCGCGAATTTTTGTCAGCCTGGGAATAGACAAAATACGCATCACCGGCGGTGAACCGCTGGTACGCAAAGAACTGCCTGTTTTACTGTCCAAGCTGAGTCAATTGAAAGCTTCAGGACTCAAGAATCTGGCCATGACCACAAACGGTTTATTGCTGGCCAAGCACGCCCCATCTGTTTTCGATGCCGGTGTAACTCATTTAAATATCAGTCTGGACAGCTTGAAACAAGAACGATTTACCAGAATCACCGGACGAGACCATCTAGCCGATGTTCTTAATGGAATCAAAGCCGCGCAAGAATGCGGTTTTCCCTCAATCAAGCTAAATGTAGTCGTCATCGGCGGAGTGAATGATGATGAAATAATAGACTTTGTCGATTTTGCCGAAACCATTTCCGGACCGAGCTCTGTTAATGTCAGATTTATTGAATTCATGCCTTTTGTAGGCAACGGATGGCAAATTGAAAAAGTCATCCCATATACTCAAATTCTCAGCATCATCAAAAGCAAATATTCACTTTCACTTCTGGAAACCGAACCATCTGCGGTGGCAAAAGATTTTGCCGTATCGGGATCCAAAACGACCGTTAGTTTCATAACTTCTATGACTGAAAGCTTCTGCGGCACATGCAACAGACTGCGCCTTACAGCCGATGGATCCATTAAGCCCTGTCTTTTTGATCCAAGAGAAATTAGCCTGAGAGATATGCTGCGCCGCGGTGCCAGCGAAAGCGAGGTCACCGAGACTATTTTAGGGGCGGTCAAACTGAAACCGCAAGCACACAAACCGGCCGAAGATCTAGCCG
>CAZEQP010000034.1:0-12008 GCA_964514345.1 uncultured Candidatus Obscuribacterales bacterium | reverse complement strand
TTCACGCTCGTGCATACGCTTTTTGCAATAGTCGAAAAGCATTTTTTCATCGGTTTCTTTTTTGTGTTTGTTCTGGCTCAATATAGCCGTTCTGCGAATCCACATGTCATCGTCTTTGATCCATTTGTCCATCAGTGGTTTCACTTTTTTACGCTCGTCAAGAAGTGTTTGTCCGACCAGATGGACTGCAATCACATCGACAAAATCCCACCAGGCACCTTCTCGAATTAGCTGTTCGTATAAATCGAGTGAATCTGTTGTTATGAATTTTTTGTGTTGCAAAGCCACTTCAAGAGCGGTGTATTTTTCTTCCCGGTGTGGAAGATTCCAAAGTCCAAGTACAAAAGCTTCGTATTCTTTTTGGGTTTCCGGCTTGAAGTCTTTTTTGATTGTTTTGTAGATGGGCGAGCGATCAGGTTTTTGAATGCCATAAAAGGGCATGGCCGTTTTCATATAGGCAGCCATTTCGACAGACTTTTGTTTGTCCGCCAGTTTTTTAAAACTGGACTGTATATATTTCACAAGATCGTCGCGTTGTTTCACAGTTTGGACCAATCGACAGTCTGGTTGCTGTCCAGTTGCTTGACCTTTTCGTATATTTTTAAATTAAGTCTGAACGCATCCGGGCGCACAGCCAGATCGGTTGAAAACGGACTGCCGAACACAAATACAAGAAACATGTTTAATGCCAGAGTCAGTGCCACCAGAGTGGTCATGATAAGTTGCGCTTTCAGGCTTTCAACTGCAAAGAAATAAGTGAAAATAACAGTGAATAATCCACCGACGATTAGTATCACCCACAATATCGGCTGCACTCCCAGACGTGAGCTTATAAGGCGTGTTCTGCGACTTTCAGCTGTTTTGCACATCTCGCCAAGTATCTGAGCCTGGGCATTTTTTTGCAGTTCTGTTTTGGGTTCGACGGCTAGAATTCTGTTCCACAATAAATATGCGCTTTGAAATGCTTTGGGACTGAATTTTCCCTGCTGCATCGCGGGCCATTCGTCTTCCACCACGTTCTGCACCAGGGTGTGGCAAAGTTCTCGAATTTCCTCTTTATCTTTTGGTTCAAATACTTTTGAGCACAAATATATATTGGCGATGCCGTTGGCTTCTTGTTCCACCAGGACTCTCAGGTCTTGCACGTGTTGCATTGTGTCAACCACCACAAAACCTAGTAATACCGCATATAGTGTGCCTATGATTGAAAGCAAATTGCCTGCCACTTCGTGATACTGCATCAGCTTTTGCACGCCCACTGTTTTGCGCACATAAAGCATACCCAGCACCGACAATGCGGTTGTTATCAAGACAAAAACAAAACCAATTAGAAAAGCGTTCATTTAAAATCCCCGGTCTCGTATCTTGCAATTCTGCTTATTATATACTTCGATCAAGAATTTGTGTTTGCTCTGAGGAAGATGAAGTGTCGGTTTGAGTTTCAGCGTTGGCTGAAAGTTTGCGTGAAAACAAAAAGCTGGCAAGCATCAAAACCGAGGCTCCCATTATGAAAGAAATTCCCTGGTAAAGACCGAATTTGTCGATAAAAGCGCCGGTTGCATAAGGGAACACTGTTCCGCCCACTGCACCGGCTGATATCACTACAGATGATACCAGTGCCGAGGATGAGGCGAATCGTGATGTTGCCGTTGCCAGGCTGTTAGGAAATATAGGACCAAAAGCCAGACCTAATAAACAGCAAAGTCCCATGGCGACAATACTTAAATTGGGAGCGTATATCAGTGCCAGGAAAGACACAAGCACCAGCACCATGCTGACCAGAGTGATTTTGTGGGGCGGAAAAGTAAGATTCAGTCTCTGACAAAGTATGCGACCGACACACATTCCCACCCACATGAATGTGACCGACTGCAAGGCCGTGTTGTAAGACAGATGCAAACCCTTTTCCAAAAACACATTTAAATATGTCCAGGTGCTGTTCTCAATTCCCACATAGAACATTATGACTAGAGCATATAGCCATATTTCAATTGAAAAGAGTATTTTAGAGCTGGGGGGCGGAGTGCCGACCGCCTCGAGAGCTTGCGGCTTTTTAGCCGCGGATATAATCAGACCGACTACAAGCGCATAAGCGGCCGCAAAGACATAAACCAGACGATAGGACCACGGGGTGGAATGAGCGAATCCGGCTACGCTGGGACCGAGAAGCGCTCCCAGTCCGAAAAATAAATGCAAACCGTTCAGAGCGGCATGGGGATTTTTCTTTTCGGTTTCAAGGATGGCTACAGTGCTGGCTATCGAGTTCAATCCGCCACCCATGCCGAACAATAATGAACCGAACCACAAAATGGGAGGTCCATTACCCATTGAAATGACCAGTGAGCCTGACACCAGGCATAAAGCCGAGCAAAAGAGAGTCCATTTGCTGCCAAGAAAATCGATGAATTTCTTGCCTAATAGATTGGTAAGCATATTGCCGGAACTGGATGCGGCAACCATAGCGCCCACGTCACCCATCGTGACATGCTGGATGGCGCAGAAGTCACCCAGGAGCGGACCCATCCATCCGCAGCACATCCCGCAGATAAAAATAAGCGCTTTGGCGCAGTTGATAAGCATCTAGCGCTCGCCTCGTCCCGAAACAATAGATTACCAATTTTTGTCTGCAAAGTGAACCGTTTTCAGGGCACAGAAATCACTTCGGCGTGAGATTTTTGCAGCAAGCGCACTATGCGGCTCTGGTCGTGAGGAAATGCCCATAAAGGAATTTCCATGGATCTTTCTTTGCTTCGCAGTACAAGGCTTCCTTCATCCCAGTAGCGATAAATTTCGATTGTATTAATGCATTCAAGCGGCATTGAGCGCTCATAAACTGCCGGTCCTTTGTCCACTGTAAGAGTGACTTCATTTTTATCAATAGTAAGGACGAACTTATGACGCAATGAGTTGATTAAATTGCGGCATTCAATAATCAGATAAACCATGTAAGCGGCAGCCGCGACTACAAGTACGGTCGCCCAACCTGGTTGCAGGGGATAAATCCAGTAAGCTGTTCCCAGCCAGACAAAAACGAAAAGCCAGGCCCCCACAAGGAATACGCTCATTACTGAGGCTCCTGGTTTGTAGTGGGCGGAATGTAGTTTCAACGCTTCCATTCTGGTTAACTCCATTACTAGATATAGCACTTTCAAAGGATGCGCAGTCTTGAAAATTGGAAAAAATGTGGGAACTCGCACTAAATTATTGCGTCCAATTTGCGACCGCAAAGGAGGAGTAAAAATGGGAAAATTCAGATATGTGGCTGTGATGGGATTAATAGCCATTTTTGCACAGACGGTGATGACACCGCCTGCCGATGCAAAATATACTATTTCGCAAAGACAGAATATCCTGCTCAAAAAGA
The DNA here is from genome assembly GCA_964514345.1 of uncultured Candidatus Obscuribacterales bacterium. Lineage (GTDB taxonomy): Bacteria > Cyanobacteriota > Vampirovibrionia > Obscuribacterales > Obscuribacteraceae > Aved-18. The sequence continues at coordinate 8,644 of CAZEQP010000034.1, read as the reverse complement.
TAAACAGGGCTGAGCGCTCAGGCGATTTGACACACAAAGAAGCTGTTGGGCTGAGGAACAAACGTGCTGACATCATCGCAATGGAAGCTCGCATGAGAAACAGAAATAACGGAAGATTGAGTTATGCCGACATAAACAAAGTGGAAAATGAGCTCAACAAATTGAGTCTGCGTATTCAAAAAAAGGCTCTGGCCAAGCGCGTCGACTAACGCCTTGCAGCAAATTGCCGCCCGAAGACTGCAACGCGAAATTAGTTAGAGCTTGACAGAATAATGCTATCGTGGGCGGTGCCGAATGGTCCGTCCACGATAGCAGGTGTAAAAGAAGAACTTCGGTTTGAAAGTATAACCTGGCGATATTACTTGAGTGGTCTCAGGGTTTACCCTGAGCTCTATGCCGTGCAAAAGGTCTGGGTTTTGCCTCCGTCCGAACCTAAGATTTTAGTGTAAACCCCCCAAGCTGGAAGCGAGGTCAGTTATGTATCAGCCCATGGATAAAACGGCGCAGGAGCGCGAGAGTCTGGAGCGACTCTATAAAAGAAACTCAACCACCCATGCTTTTAAACCATTCTTACTAGGTGTCTCTTCCACAGTTGCAGTAGCCGGACTTTGTTATTTTACTTACGCCAATCTGGACAAAATCAATAACTTTACTAGTTCAATCCAAAATACTATTTCGCATGTGGTGGTCTATCCAACCACTAATTCTGTTCAGGCTCCAAACAATAACCCCATAATTGGCTCTACAAACAAGTCGACGATTACAGGCATTGTTGATTCGACCACTTTGAGCAGCTCATACTACTGGACAATGATTATGCAGGGGCACAGCGAATTTCCCCAACAAGCGGAGTTCGAGCTGGCCGTGCCTGCAGGTTCGGCCATCACACGAGTGACTTTGTGGATAAATGGAAAAGCGCAAGAAGCTGCGTTCAACAGCACAGAAAGAGTAACACTGGCTTATGAAGCCATACGCACACGTTCCTGGGACCCATTGCTAGTCACCTGGATTTCACCGGAAAGAGTTCTGGTCAAAGCTTTCCCAGTTTCTGCACGCGACAACATGAAAATCAGGCTGGGCATGACCAGCCCGGTATCAGCCAATGAAAAGGGCGAGATGTCGCTGAAAATGCCGTACATCGTCAAATCAAATCTCAATTTCGATTGTCAGCAAGATGTTCATCTTGAATCGGATGCTTCTTTTACAAGCAATAGAAACGACATTACAAGCGAGCTTTCCGTTAAAGGAAAATATGCCAATCTGGTGCGAGGCAATATCCCTTATGAAAGATTGAGTGATGTGACAATGACCGGACAGCGCAAATTCCCTCTCAAACAATTTGCTGTTCAGGCAAAACACGCTAGCCCGGGCAACTATATTCTTGCCACACAAGAAACCGGCATTTTTGGACAACCAAGACTCAAACTTGAAAAAACTAATACCCGCCCTCGGGTGTATATAGTCAATTCTGAGGAAGCCGCCCATCGCATTTCCAATCTCTGGGCGATAGATCAAATCCAGAAAGCGGTAGAGCGAGGCGAGCGTTCCAGCGCCATGCAACTCGCCATGGCTTATCGTGTGGTATCACCTGTTAGCGGAGCCACTGTGTTGAGCAGTGACGCCGATTATCAAAGATTCGGTTTGCATCGCGATTTTGGAAGAATATACGGCGGCTCGGATAAAAGAGAGTCGGAACCTGTAACCAAGGCAAGTCACAGGGCAGCTCCTTCTCGAGAAGTATCCAGATTTTCCGGATTTGTGCCACCACCCCCGGCGATTCCATTGTCCATGCCTGCTTCGGCAGGTGCAGCCGGTGCCCCGGATATCGATACATTCAGCGACTCTCAGGCTCCCATGCTGCAAGGCACCACTAACGGCACCATTGGACCGCAGGGTGGAGACGCCACCACTATAATTGGTGTCAATACAGCCGGAACCGTTAGCGTTGATAACAGTCTCAACTGGTACGGTTATACTGGAAATCAGCTTGGTGTCATTATTTTGAGTTTTATTGCCGGAATACTTTTATTTGCAAAAGGAGTATTTCAAGCTCTCAAGAAAAGACCATACAAAGAAAGTCTTGGTCTTGGATTGACCTGGGTCTTGCTCGGATATTTAAATCCGGGTCTGAGCCTGGGATTGCTCATATTGATACCAGCCATTCTTATAGTAAGAGGCTTATTACGCCGCTCCACGACGCGTTGATTTGCGTCGAGATTTAGCGGCAGCCTTTGATTTTGATCCCGCCCTCGATCTAGCTTTAGCCCGTGAAGCGTTTCCAAGCTTTGCGGGCTGAGCTTTTATCATTAAGCACATTCCAGATACGAAAAAACTCGTTTCTGAATCTTTGTGCGAGCGCGGGCTATGCGTGATTTCACCGTCCCCAGCTCGGTGTGTGTGAGATGGGCAATTTCTTCATAAGAAAGTCCGTCCACATCACGCAGCATGGCAGCTTTTCTAAACTGCTCCGGAATGCTTGAAACAGCCTTTTCCAACACATCGCTCAATTCAAGCGAAAGCATTTTGCTTTCAGGTTGCTGGGAGCTGTCGGCGATTTCTCTTACCGGTTTGATTGTGGTGTCTTCCACTGAAACAGGCTCGTCAATAGATATTATTTGCACACGCGGCATCTTTCTCAATTCGTCATAATAAAGATTGGTGACGATTTGTTTTAGCCACGATTTGAAAGCGCGAGGGTCCTTCAATTGATAGATTGAACGCCATATTCTGATATTGGTTTCTTGAATCAAATCGGAATAGTCTTTAAACCCCGGCACCAGCTTGTGCAAAAAATGCACAATGGTCCAGCGATGTCTCTCCAGTAAATGTTTTAATGCAATCTCGTCGTTGCGCTGACAAGCGAAGATCAGCTCTGAGTCTGAAAACTCGGTGTATGATCTGGATATTGTCATAAGGGTCTCCCATTCTAGGCGTTTGCACACTTAGGATTTTCTTTGTCGTTAGACTTATTTTTCTCTTTTTTATCGCGCGAATTGTCTGAGGACTCCACTTTTCGTGTTATCCAGCTTATTAAAGCATTCGCTGCTGTCAGGATAATTGTGGTTGAAACGGCTATCACAAGCTTATTGAACATAATTCTGCCTGCCCTCAAATTATTTCGTTTTTGCGATTATTTAAGGAGATAGCACAGAAGTTAGTTGCGGCCGTAGAAAAATTAAATTGGAATTTGAGGTCGAATTACCCTTCGCTCCATATTCAGAGCGTTGAGTCTGGCATCGAAGGCACTTTCTAAAGTATCAAGTCGACTTCTTTCCATTACAAGCGGATTTGTCTGGTCAGCTTGATTAAAATGACGCTGGATGGCGCTATTTAGAAAACTTCTTTGTCTATTTAACTTTGCAAAAAAGGAATTACTTTGCTCAACTATCGCGTTATGCAAAGTCACTCTTGTATTTAAATTTTGATTTGCATCAAGAGCGGCAAAGAACGCGGTTCTTAAATGCTCAACGTCGGCACCTTGTATTGAGGCATCCGATTTTGCCGCCTGAATTCTGGCACTTTGCTCCTGGGGCGAAAGTCTCAAGAACGCGCTGTCTCCCAGAGTTCTGTTCCATAGATTTATAACTCCATTCATCCTCGATGTAGAAACTCTGGCGTTATCAGAATGATTTCCATCCATCAAAGCGAAAGCCTGACTATAAGTAGTCTCCCGCTGGTTACGCAATGTTTCTAGAGGCGGTCCCTTGACCGCAGGAGCCGCTTGTTCCAAATTGCGTAAAGACGAGTCAAAACTGCGTCCAGGTGCCGCTAATTGCAAGTTGTGCCTGTTTCTGTAATTTTCAAAAGCCCGCATATATACGTCGGCTCTGGGAGCTATGTCCCGGCTGAATTGTTCTAGATCTGCGTCAGCATTTTCAGTGTCATTGACCCGAAAAACTTTTGGTGTCATTCTGTCGGGAAAAACAGCCTGTCTGGCAAGAGAATTTGATCTGCGGTCGGTGGTTTGCCTTGGTACATGCAGTGCCAATTGAAACGAGCTTTCAGTCTCTCTTGTTCTAGGTTCAAAAGCATCAAAAACATTAAGCGAGGCATAGTTTAAGCCCTCTGATCTTCCGTGTGGTTGACCATTATCTGTTTGATCGATTGCGCCTGATTCAAAAGTCATTGTTTTAGGGCGGGCAGGTAGGGGGCAATAGAGTGGGTTTGGATTAACGATACTCATAATATATATGTCTGCTTGCCGGTAGTCAGTGGGACATCTACGTAGCCCCTTACAATTCAAGCTCTGTGGGCTTTCCCGAACATTAAAAAGGGGTGGGTAGGTCTTGAGTAGATGAGGCTTCGATCGTCAGGTTTTCCGCCCGGATATCTGACGTTGGAAACTTCGCGAAAAAAGTTACCTCCACCCAGAACTCTTTGCCGACTACGCATCCAAAACAATGAAAAAGCCCAGACAGGCTGGGCTTTTTACATCTAAGCGCAATTTGAAAATTACTACTATTCTTGAAACCTGGATTTAGAGTCTGGTGCAGAATTCATCCAGCTCTTTTTGAGCATCTTCTTTAGCCATGCCGTATCTTTCTTGCAATTTGCCGGCTAATTTATCACGCTCACCTTCGATCAAAAGCAAGTCATCGTCGGTGAGCTTTGCCCACTGTTCTTTTACTTTGCCTTGCATTTGTTTCCAGTTTCCTTTTACTTGATCCCAGTTCATTGTTCTTCCTCCTCAAGAGCGGGGTTCTACTTTTTCTTCAGCCACGCAATTTACATCGCATGCTTTAGCATTTTTAAAAATGTTTTCTGCCACTTTTACTTGTTCGCCGTTATCGGTGTGTACAGCAATCAATATTTTGCCGCCGTCAATAACACGACCTTCGTATTGTTTGGCTTCGATTTCAGGAATGCCCATCCCAACCAGTCCGCCTGCGACACCACCTACGGCACCACCGACTGCCGCTCCACCAAGTGCTGCCATCACAGGACCTGCGGCAATAAATGTGCCCAGTCCGGGGACGGCAAGCATACCCGCCCCCACCAAGAATCCGAAAGCGCCACCCAGAACGGCTCCGGTTCCGGCGCCTGTCGAGATGCCTTCCGGTGCTTTGCTGTGTTTTTCAAAACCGGCTGTACGGTAATTGTTGGCGTCAGGCATCAAAATAGAAATATCATTATTGATAAACCCGCTTGATTTAAGCCCGTTCACCACCATTTCTGCCTGTGGAATGTCTGAACATAATCCTATAACTGCTGTTGACATAATTGCCCCCCTTTTATTGCGGAACAACCTCAAGCTCGTCGGCTACATTGTTATCTCCGGCGCAAGCTTTGGCTGCATTGACTAACTTATCCTTTTCGTCACTGGTTCTGACAGGTCCTTTGAGCGTGACATGACCTTCTTTGACAATGACTTTTGCATTTTTAGCGTATGAAGACATGGATTTGTCTTTTACGATTTTTTTGCGTATATCTTTTGCTAAATTGATATCTGTTTTGCTGTTTCCCGCATCAGCCGCATTCACTGCTGACTTTTCTTCATGACCTTTGTTGCGCGCTGTGTTGTCACCTTTTTCTTCTTTGGCATCAGCTATGCGCAATGGGTGTTTATCAAGATCTTTGCGCTCCATTTGATTTATGGTGCCATCTGCTTTTTCTTTGAGATAATTTTCTTCATGAGCATATACAACACTTGTGGAAAGCACTAAAGACAATGCCACCAGTTTTTCCAAATTTTTCATAGTGCCTCCTTGGGCATGGAACTTCCGCGTCAGTATTAGTACTAGCGCGGAAGTTTCCAAGAAATGTCCCAGCCGCAATTGTTTCACAATAGTTGTCTAGTCGACTCTTATGCCGATCTTGGCGCGTTTGTTGTTTATGGAAGCAACATCTTTATTCATCTTTGTTTCGACTTTGTTCAATCGTACAGAGATGTCTTTTGCTTTACTTGCTTTCAACTCGCCATTCTTCATATATTTAGTTTGTTTCGACTTAATTTCATTCAGCTCTTTTTTCAAGTCAGCCACATGCTTGGAAGCTAATCTGCCGGCTCTGTATTCATCGTCGATACGGCGCTCCAGTGTCACGCGTCTGTAGTCAAAATCGTTGACCAGCATCAAATTACCTTCTGTCAAAACGAATCTTCCGCCCACAAGCGGAGTCATCGCCGGTAAATGCGCGATAGTGACAACTTCATCATTAACTGCATTGAGGGCGTTTGCCACGGCAAGCGCTTCGTTAAATGTGAAGACTGCGTCCGAATTTTTATACCTGGCTTCAAGTGTAATCGCCTCATCCAGTTTCGCCTTTAATACAGCACCTTGAGCGGCGGTTAATTCACCGCGGTCGATTGCTTTATTGATTGTATTTTGCAAATCCAGAATACGAGCGTCAATTGATGTAATCAAAGTCTCTGTAGCAGGAGCAGAAATCACATCTACAATGCGTCCTGATGCATCAACACTGGCTACGATTCTGTTTGAGCTCTGATCCACAAAGACCATACCGAAAGCCAGAGGCTGTCCGTCTATGAGTCTTGTCGCCGGATCAAAGACGCCGCGAGTTTTACCTGTAAGCGGATCGATTACTACATATGTTGTACTGGGCAACAGCGAAAATTCTCTAACCACTGTCGCAGTCGGTGCCGCCACTACCACAGGTGCAGGATCCCCCACCACTACAGGAACGGGATCTGTTGTAATAGTTGTACTTCTAATTATTGTCTCTTCAGCATTGATTGGCGATGCTGTGAATGTCACCAGGCCGATCAATAGAGGAAGAGACGCAAGTGTAAGGTATTTCATGGTTTTATCCCCTTATTCATCATCCTCTCTAGTTTCGAAATTTATGCTGCCGTGATGACGCAGCTACTCATTTCCTAGTTCCCGTGTAGCACGATTTGGCAAAATTGATTTAATCGCCGCATGAAGCACCGCCTGGGATAAAATATGCTAAAGCACTCGCGTGAATGGGAGGGTAAAAAAATGTCAGCTTCAGCCGGGTCAGCTAGCGGTGCTCGTTCTAAATCGAAAGAAAAAGAACAAACAAACGAGATTCAAGAACAAGACCGTTATAAATTCGTTCTGGAGGAGGCTCGTACAGTGCTTCCCGGAATTCAAGCACTTTTTGGTTTTCAATTAATAACTGTTTTCAATCCGCGTTTTAATGATATGGTTCCGGTCGACCAAAATTTATACTGGATCGCGCTTTTGCTTCTGTCAGTGGCAATGTGTCTTTTGATGACACCGGCAGCTTATGACCGTCAGACCAAATGTCACCGCGACCCCAAACACTTTGAGCATGTAGCGACTTTCATGATCACTTGTGCTTTATTTCCTTTTATGACGGCTCTTGCCATCGACTCGTATATTGTGAACCGCGAGATGTTTAAAGCTGAAAACCTGGCACTGGCCACAGGCGTAACAACGTTTATCATCTTTGGTGTATTATGGTACGGCTTTCCTTTATATATGAATGCCACCCATAAATTTGAAAAACACAAGTCGAACAAAACTTAGAGTCCAGCCGGACGCAAAAGCGGTAGCCAACGAAGCCGCACAAATGCTTTTCGAACGAGCTGACGCTTCAACCGGCAAATTTAGTGTTTGTCTTTCCGGCGGCTCGACTCCCAAGGCTCTGTATCAAACACTGGCTAGTTCACTTTACACACAGCGCTTCCCCTGGAAACGTGTGCACTGGTTCTGGGGCGATGAGCGATTTGTACCGTTTGATAATGACATGAGCAATTACAAAATGGTGCGTGAGGCGATGCTAGATCATTGTCCAGTACCGGAAGAGAATATTCATCCGATTAATACTGCGTTGCCGACTGCACAAGATGCGGCGGAAGATTATGCAAAAATGCTGAAAGAGTTTTATGGTTCTTCTGAATTGAAGCCGGACAGGCCACTTTTCGATTTCACTTTGATGGGCATGGGTGATGACGGTCATACTGCATCTTTATTTCCAGGCACCAAAGTTCTGGATGAAAAAGAAAAATGGTGTGATGCTGTATGTGGTGTCAAAGCCGAAGACAGAGTAACATTAACTTATCCTGTTTTGGATTCTAGTGCCGTTATGTTATTTCTGGTGGCATCCAAAAATAAACGTGATGTGCTGGCTAAAGTGTTGGACGGAGATATGTCATATCCCTCAACCAGAGTGAATCCTATGGGAAATCTGATCTGGCTGGTGGATCAAGAAGCGGCTCCTGAGTCGTAAATAGATTTAGTCACTTTTTTTCTTGAACGCATACCAGTAAGTAAGATAAAAGTTATAGATCGCCAGCGCGAAAAATATCAATGCAAGAATCTGTGTATTGCAAGACTCTGGGCGGGTGAACACCATTCCCATAATCGTGAGAAATGCTCCCAGACAAAATGTTATTGTTGAAAAAAGAAATCTATTCCAAGAATTGGACTCTTTTTCCGGTTTCGGGTCAGATTTCAGTCTTCTGAAAGCAAGCTTGAAATTGAGAAAAGTCAGCACCGCCATTGGTGGAATTATAAAGACATACTTAGCTTCTATGGCAAGATTGACAGTGGTATAAAGCAGAAAAATGGCAGTGATAAAAAGCGGTATCGCTGACAAAAAATGATGAATTGAGTTGAATTTGAGCTTCATCTAGTCCAACATCTTCCGAGCCTTTCGCTCAAGCTCTTCAACATATTCCACAGATACATCGAATGCG
>CAZEQP010000033.1:0-12176 GCA_964514345.1 uncultured Candidatus Obscuribacterales bacterium | reverse complement strand
AGTATCATGATCTGGCCGGCAAATATCCTTACGATCCCAAACACGTAGTTCAGTTGCAACTGGAAGATGTGCGAAATATTCAACGCGGAAAAGAGCGCGAACGGCTCGAATTTTAGGAGATCTCCAGAAAGAAAATGGCTAAATCAGTTTCCACCCTCACCCTGAAAAAGTGCAAACAAGAAGGAAAGAAAATCGTCTGCCTCACAGCCTACGACTATTCGACGGCTAAAATTCTTGATCGAGCGGGTGTGGATTTGATTCTGGTGGGCGACAGTCTTGCCATGGTGGCACTGGGACACAAAACCACGCATGCGGTCACCATGGAAGATATGATTCATCATACTAAAGCCGTAACCCGCGGCGTGGAAAGAGCCCTGGTGGTGGCGGATTTGCCTTTTATGAGTTATCAGGTCGACGAAACCCATGCCATTTCAAACGCCGGACGCTTTATAAAAGAAGCGCAAGCACATGCGGTGAAGCTTGAAGGGGCGACCGAGTTAAATTTGCATGTAATATCACGACTGGTGTCAATGGGCATTCCTGTAATGGGACATCTGGGATTCACCCCCCAGTCCATAAACGTATTTGGAGGCACGCATGTGCAGGGCAAAAGCGCCGATGATGCTTTAAAACTGGTAGAAGATTCACTGGCTCTGGAAAAAGCCGGAGTATTCAGTCTGGTTCTGGAAATGGTGCCATACTCTGTTTCCAAAGTGATTAGCCAGAAATTGCAAATCCCCACAATTGGTATCGGGGCCGGTGACGCCTGCGACGGACAAATTCTTGTAACAGACGACTTGCTTGGAAAATACACCGACTTCAAGCCGCGTTTCGTCAGACGTTATGCCTCACTGGATGAGATATGCGGCGAGGCTATAAGAAATTATGCCGATGACGTGATGCATGATAAATTTCCCAACGCGCAAGAATCATTCTTTTTGTCCGAATCGGAAGAACAACTTTTCCAGGATAGGTTAAAAGCCAAAGTATAAAAAATAAGAGAGCCGCTTGCGCAGCTCTCCTGTTTTCATTTTTTTGTTGTCTTTATTTTTTGTGCTCTCCTTCTCCGCACAAACTGGCACATTCATTGCATTTATCCACACAAGCCTTCAATTCTTTGTCATTGAGAGCTTCGCAGGATTTGGCGCATTCGGCGCATACTTTGGCACATTGTTCCTTTATTTTGGCCTGATATTTGCTTGAGCGAGAAGCCAGATCGGCATTAGCCGTGCAAAGGGCAATGCAGTCTTTCATTGTGTTGATGTGCTTGGGATCAGCATGCTTACCGCCTTTTTTCAGACAATAAGCAAGCATTTTCTTGCACATTTCAGCGCACGATTTGCAATCGACTTTGCAGCAACTTTCTTTGGCGGCTCCCGCTTTTTCTTTGCAGCAACTGTCTTTAGATTCGCCGGCAAAGGCCGGAGTCATAAAAACCAGGAATGCAGCCAATAAAGTAATTAAGTGTTTCATTACTGTTCTCCTTTTATGAATACAACTAAGGTTGTAGTTTCAAAGTTTTCAGATCGGCCGGACTAAAAGTGCATATCCCTTAAATTTGCACTGCAACCGACCTGTTATAAGGAGAATAATCAAATCAAGAGTGATCTATATAATAAGAACAACTTGGATCTGGTTGGTGCTTGAGTATATGAATTGAGGCATTGCCTGGATTCAAAAGCTACATCAATTTTGCCTGCCATGGCAGTGGCGGCAAGACCGGCGCTGGGAGGGCTAAACTCTCTTCTTTCAATATTGGTGGAAGCCAGGGACTGTTTTTGCTTGACAGGAGCCTTGTCCGGTCTGCAACAACAGCTCTGGGGCGGACAACAAGAACGAGTTGTCTGAGTGCTTATGCTTGACTCTTTACAGCAAACTGAAGCAAGTGGACTTAGCGCCAGACTGAAAAGGACAAGGGCGAAAGTCAGAAAGATTTCAATTTTTGGGATTCTTTTCATTTGAGCAAAGCCTCTGAGCTCTCCCAATTTCATCTAACTTTGTTATATCACAGTCTCATAAGCGCCAAACATTAGTTTCTGGATTTAACTTTAGCCAGAATCTTCTGGATAATGCTGAGCCTCTCACCTATGATTTTTGCCTGACGTTTGTTTCCTTGAAGTTCATAACATTCTTGCAACTGTTTGAGTGTGGAAATCTGAACATCGTTATTAACCCCGAATCTAATCTCTAGAGCCTTCAAAGATATATTCAGATTCTTTTGAGCTTGACTCCAGAGCTTTCTTTTCATCTGAATTTGAGCCAGAATGTTTCTGGCACCGACGGTTGAATCGGAATTCACACCGTAAAGAGTTTCCAGACTGGACAGAGCTTCGCCAGCCGTTTTTTCAGCCTTTTCCAGGTCATTTTTCTTCATTAAAATCTGAGCCAGATCTGTTTTTGTTATGGCCGCCGCCAGCATCATTTTTTTTGAAAAATAAATAGAAATAGCCTGGCGCAAATATGACTCGGCTTCTTTGAATTTTCTGTTGTTACCCTTAATCGTGCCCAGAGTTTTCAATTCAGTTGCCAATCTGGGATCGTCGAATTTCAGCTTCTTCAAATCAATAGCCACTAAACGATCACCGTATGGTTCGGCTTCGAAAAACTTTTGCAAATTGTTATAGTAACGAACAAGCTCCCACAAGTTATTGCTCATTTCAGGATGCGAATCACCGCTTATAAGATCGCGCAGACGCAAAGCATGCTTCAATGATTCGGCCCGCTTGGATGCGATTTTACAATCAAAATAACTGTCTGCAAGATCGTCCATTGCCGACATCAAACCATCGCTTAATCCATGATTGGATAAATTGCTGTTCTTCTTTTTTTTGTCCTGCACCAGCGCCACCAGAGCTAAAAAATATGTTTCAGCTTCTGAGAGTTGATTCTGCAAAACACACACGTTGCAGATATGAGCCAGACTCTCTAGTCTCTCATTTGAATCCTGACCAAGCTTTGCCGCTACTTCCAGTCCTTGCTGATAATATTTTTTGGCTTCGGCATAATCGAACTTGTTTTCTCTGTCCTCCCCCTGGTGCTGAATAGATTGCCAGCTTTTCTGGAGACTTTGCGATCTGGCCGGACTGATTGAAATACCGGAAAGCAAAACAACTGCCACCAGATAAGAAACCATATTCTCTGACAAGCGGCGCATAAAATTCATTACTCTATCTCTATAATTAGCCTAAGGTAATAATAAATGGCAGTATCGGCTTGCGGGATAATTTTTTATGAAACTGTTTTCTGCCAGTGCTTTTAAACATACTGACATGCCTGTTTCAGCAACGCTGCAAGAAGATACCAGTTCTTTTCTTGCCAGTCCGGTGCACCCGCTTTTAACCGGTCTTAAATTCAAACACGGACTGCGCAAGTATCAAAACGAGATACTTGATCTTGTGAAATCTAAATTGCAAAAGGGCGAAAAAGACATCCATGTGGTGGCGCCACCAGGGGCCGGCAAAACAATTATCGGGCTGCAAATAATCAGTCAGCTGCAAAGACCGGCATTGATTCTTTGCCCCAACACCACCATTCAATCGCAATGGTCGGACAAATTGAGTTTGTTCCTGCCCGGAGGAATAGACCAGGATTCATCCAGAATAAACGAGTTAATCGGCACGCACGAAAACAAACCGCTGAAACCGATTACGGTCCTCACTTATCAGGCTCTTTCAATTCCAGGCAAGGAACAAGAGTATCTGGAACAGTTGGCGCACAAGTCCTGGGTGAAAGAACTCACCGGATCGCGAAAACTAAGTTATGGCGAAGCGGAATTACGCATTCTGGAGATTCGTCAGAACAACAATCAAGCTTACAAAAAAGAAATAGGCAGACATTTAAGCCGGCTGAGAAAAAACTTGAGCGAGCATCTGGATCTCAACGAAGTCTTGCATAAAAATGCCCTGGAGATGGTGAAAGACTTGAGACGCCAGGGTGTGGAAGTGGTGATATTTGATGAATGCCATCATTTGACAGACTACTGGGCGGCAATAATGCACCACATTCTCAAATCGCTGGATGAACCGGTTGTGGTGGCTTTAACAGGAACACCGCCAGAAGGCAAATCGGGAAAACAAGAATCGCGATACGCGGCATTGTGCGGCAAAGCCGATTATCAGGTTCCCACACCTGCTCTGGTGCGCGAAGGCGGTTTGTCCCCCTTTCAAGATCTGGTTTATTTCGTCGAGCCTTCTGCCAACGAACGTATTCATTTTGAAAAGCAGACCAGAAAATTTTATGAATTTGTGGAACGCATGCTCAAAAACACATCTTTTGTCGCCTGGATGAAACAAAAACTGATTGACGCCCAAAAAGAGAATTTTCATCCGGAAGATGAAGAACATGAACGTATCAGACAAATAAGCGAGTCCATCTTAAAATGCGCCGCTGCAAATGTGGAATCGGAACTGGCTCAAATAGCCAGGGACAAAGTCGGATCACGCACCGCTCTGCCGCAGACTGAAGACTTTTTGATTGTGCTTGAAGAATATGCCTCCGCTCATTTGAAACTGAGTTCTTTGCCTGAAAAGCAAGCGGACTATTTCGAGATTAAGCACGAACTGGGAAAACTCGGCTATGGTATCACCGAAGGCGGTTTGAGACGTAGAGCATCGGTCCAGGATCGAATTTTGGCATTCAGCACAAGTAAATTCAGAGCCGCAGAAAAAATACTGTCCATCGAGAATGAGTCTTTGAAAGAATATTTGCGTGCCATAATTGTCACCGATTTCGAACGCATGTCCGCCACCACATCCATGACTGAAAACTATCTGGAAGAAGAGGTGGGAGGCGCTATCGGTGTGCTCAAACACCTGATAAATTCTCCTGTATCCGAAAGCCTGAATCCATGCATGGTGACAGGCTCCATAGTACTTATAGACAGCCGCATCGCCGATTCTTTCTTAAAGATGGCCAAACAGTTTTTGAAAGAACAAGGAAACAAGGAGCTGGAGATTGAAATCAAAACTCTGCCCTCAGGAAAAATTTGTCAGATAACATCAACAAGCGCCGCCTGGGAATCAAGACTGTATGTAGGCATCGCAACAAGAATTTTTGAAAAAGGTTTGACCAAGTGTCTTATCGGCACTCGTGCTTTGTTTGGAGAAGGCTGGGACAGTCAGGAATTGAACACGCTCATTGATCTGACCACCACCACTGCATCAGTCTCGGTCAATCAATTGCGAGGCCGCAGCATCCGGATAAAAGCTAAAAGCGAAGACCCTCGCGACAAAACAAAAGTGGCCAACAACTGGGATGTAGTGTGCGTGGCACCTGATATAGAAAAGGGTTTGAACGATTACGAACGCTTTGCCAGAAAACACACTCAATATTATGGTATCGCCGATGATGGTCAAATCGAAAAAGGCGTCGGTCATGTGCATCCAGCTTTGAGCGAAATTTCAGATGATCAGTTATTGTCTTCTTATCTTGAAATCAACCGCCAGATGTCGATTCGGGCTATAAACAGAGATAAAGTGCACATGCTCTGGAAAGTCGGGCAAGCGTATCAAAATCAGACCGTTTCTTGTCTTGATATTCAAAATTGGGAAAAAGAAGGAAATGAAACATTGCTTGCGCCTCACTTAAAATTCGATCTGACATACGCAGAACATTGCAAACAAATGAGAAGAGAACTGAACGGCATGTTCTTCGACGCACTGGCAATAGTCACATTTTTTTATTGCCTGTCACTTTTCTTTTCCGGCACAACCTTCCTTTTGATCAGTATCGGCTTAATAGCCTTGATTGGTTATTTCACGGTGAAACGATACCATATACGATATCGTACACTGCAGGATGAGATTCTGAGACATTTTGATTCTTCCTTTGTGCTGAAACAAATTTGTATGGCACTCCTGTCCAGTCTGAAAAGAATGAAATTGGTCAGCCCTAAGGTCAGCGAAAAAGATATAATTTTGCTCACTCGCTCAAGTCGAGAACTGAGAGTGTATTTAAACGGCAACGAGTCTGACGCTCGTGTATATGTTCAAGCATTGAAAGAGTTACTCAGTCCACCGTCTGCCAAAAACTTATTGGCTCCGCATTATCAATATTTGAATCTAAATCAAAATAACAAAGCTGTTTTCAGATCATATCTGTCCGGGCGCATGGAATTGAATCTGGATGGATATTTTACTGTTCCGTCAATGCTGGCTCGGTCGGCCAAAGGCAGAAAGGCATTCGAGGAAGCCTGGAATAAAAGAGTTAGTCCAGGCGCTATGCTAGATCCGGATAAAACAAGACTGAAAGGTCAGTTTTATTCCAACAGTAAAATGAAAGTCTACGAGCGCTGGATCTGGCAGTAAAAAAATCAGAATCCGCGCAATCCCTGCAGACCAAGATTCATAATTGAATTGCCCACACCGTATCCTCCATAAGGCATCCCGCCCATGCCGTAACCCGGCATCATACCGCCATAACCGCCGTATCCGGGCATCATCCCGTAGCCTGAACCGTATGGCATTCCGTAGGCAGACCCGCCATAAGGCATTCCACCCATTCCATAGCCGCCGTATGGATTTGAGCTGTATGACTTTTGCATCATTTTATTCATCATATACATTCCGGCAATTGGAGCAGCAACGCTTGCACCTGTTCCCAGCACTTTTGCCAGTCCGCCCATGGCACTTTTCAGCTTGGGATGACCCCCGCCTGAGCCTGAACCTGAATCTTGATAATTTGTGGCAGAACTTGTGCTTTGAGTTGTGCTTGCAGGTGTTTGTTGATTCAAGTCCACATAAGAATCTTGCGTTGAGCCGTTATTGCTGGTCGAATACTGCGCTTGACCGTAATAATTCGAATTATCTTGTCCGTAATTCTGCTGTTGTCCGTAATTTTGCTGGTTAGTCTGAGGTTGATATTGCTGGGTCTGATACTGCTGATTTGACGGATATTGCTGAGATTGTTGTTGCCCGTACATTTGAGACTGGGGCTGCTGGTTCTGACTGTAATTTTGATTGAACTGGGGAGAATAATCCTGTGCCTGATTCTGGGTCTGCTGGTACTGACCCTGTGGCTGTTGATACTGTTGAGCCGAATAATTTGTGTTTGTGCCTTGCTGACTTGAATCCCAGGCATTATTCAAATAGTTATCGGCCGAGTTCTGAGCCAATACGGGAGTCTGGACCGCCAGTAAAACGGCCAGAACAAACAATAAACAACTTTCAGTCTTCACTTTTAGGGCTCAAAGGTAGTAATTATCATAAGAATAGTTATACCCGACCAGGTTGTCAATAGCTCAAGAGTTCTGTAAATACTATTGATTCAAGCCTTCGGGAGACTCGGCCGACCCGGTGGCGGTAAAAGTCATGGGTGCCGGTGGTCCAAGCCCGGGGATTGTACCGATCCAGGGCAAAGGACTCAGGTTAATAAAGGGTCCGATGTTGTAACTTGCCTGCACTTTGTACTCATAAGTGCTGCTGTTGGGAGTGGCGGCACCTGCAAGTGGTGTGTTGACTGTGTTTGTTATTGCAGTGCCTCCTCCATACGGTGTGGAAACAATACTGAGATTAATGCCGCTACAGCCGATCCCACCTATCGGCACCATTTTGGCAAATTTCCCGAAACCAGAATTGATGAAATAGTTCGATTCAGCTTGCACTGCAGCAAGTGCTTCTGTAAAAGTGCCTTGAGTGGAGGCTCTCGATGCGCATTGCTTGGCGGCTAGATAGGCTGTAGCGGTACCCATGGCAAAACCGAGAAAATTAATTAGGGGAAAAAGTGTCACCAGAAAAAATATAATCAAGGCTGGAGCAAATTCAGCCATTTGGGCTCCGCCAATCTGATTGCGTCGTACTCTTTTGGGAAAGGTTTTCATTGTGTTTTTTTTCCAAATATCAATTAAGAGCTATATACCCATTCTATAATTCAATATTATGCATTTAGAAAAAACCGCTCTTGAGTTTTTTTCCGGAATCGGAGCATTCTGTCAGGTCTGTCCGGAATTTGGAATTAATCTGATTGAATCATTCGACCAGGGTCAGGATGCTAATAAAGTTTATGAGTCAAATTACCGGCGTAAACCCAGTGCCAGGAATCTGGATTCAATTCGGGCGGACGAAATCCCCCCAGTCCGGATCTGGTGGTTGAGTCCGCCTTGCCTGCCGTATACGCGAAAAGGAAATGCAAAAGACTTAGACGATTCTCGTGCCGCTTCGCTGCTTAATTTAATCAACCAGATTCCACACTTGTTGCCGGAGCGCATCTTTCTGGAAAATGTGCTTGAATTCAAAGATTCGAAAGTATTGCAGATATTTTTGAATCAGCTTCATCAATGCCATTATCAATATCGCAGTTTCCAGATCTGCTCAAGCCAAC
The DNA here is from genome assembly GCA_964514345.1 of uncultured Candidatus Obscuribacterales bacterium. Taxonomy (GTDB): domain Bacteria; phylum Cyanobacteriota; class Vampirovibrionia; order Obscuribacterales; family Obscuribacteraceae; genus Aved-18. The sequence continues at coordinate 3,860 of CAZEQP010000033.1, read as the reverse complement.
TGGGAACGCCCATGAAACGCCGGCGTTTTTATCTAGCCGCCAGGCATGGAGGCAACATAAAAGAAGAGTTGCAATTGCAAAATCATTTCAATGCAAGGAAGCTTTCTGATTTTTTGTGCCCAGAAACAGAAGTCGACCAGTCACTTTTTTTGAAACCGCAACTGCTTGCAAGTCATCTGGAAACTTTCGACATCGTAAATGATGAATGCGGGCTGACCACTTGTTTTACAAGCAGCTACGGACGCCAGCACAGAGCCAGCGGTTCGCTCCTTAAAATGAGCGATGGAGCAATTAGATATTTCTCCGGTGAAGAGATTGTTGCACTGCTTGGATTTTCATCCACATTCAAATTTGGGGATGAGTTGAGCAATAAGACCAAATGGCGGCTGGCTGGAAATTCAGTTGACACGCGAATTATTCGTTTGTTATTAAAGGCATCCGGATTGTAAGATAGTCTTTTAACCTTCTTTTTCAGGAAAGAAAATGTCTTGACCGAATTCGACTGTGCCGAAGAATTAAAAGAAGAGAACAAGAAAGTGGGTCTTTCCTCTAAACCTATGCGAATTGATCCTGAAGATTGGGAGCGCTCTCAACTGTCTTTGAATTCAGTAAATGCCATAACCGGTTTGCAGGCGGCGCAAGAAAAACACGAGCAAAACGAAATAAATTTGCATGGCGCCAGAAGATCGCCGCTAGATACTACAGACAATACCAGATACACTCTGGGATTGGATTTCGTAGTGACTGCACTGCTTGCAGTGGCTGGTATTAATAAAGTCAGACAGGAAAGAAAAATTCCGGCTCAAAACGGTGAATCGCCCTCTCAGAATATATTAAACGTAAACAACAGCCGCATGTCTTTGAATTCTTCTTCAGGATACTGGCCCAATCATGAAAATAAACGCTCCACATTCATAATCGGAAGTGACGATTGTTTGTGCCGGGTGGCTTCTTCCTTTTTTCAGAACGCCGACCTGGGTTGGCTCATCGCGGATATCAACAGCCACAGAATCGACCAGCGATGGGAAGAAAAAACAAGAGTGGTATCAGTATCAGCACAGCAAGTACTGGACTTGCCTCTTTCGAATGAAATTGAGCAGTTTCTGAAAAACAAGACGAAAGATATGTGTTCAAAAAATTTGATCACAGTTGTTTTGCAGAACAGTTGCTCTAAAGAGAAGCTGGAGGAGAAACTGGCGCCGGTTGTACCAAAACTCATTCAAGACTGAATATCATATTCTTCATCCACCCAGTCCAACGCCTCCTCATCCAGTGTCGGCAATTCATCGGGATCTATCAGTCCTCTGACCATGGCATGAAAAACGATTCTTGTTCTGGGATTAAAAATCTCCATGCCGGCGGTTTCCTTCAAGTGAAATTCCTCTTCCTTGACCAATTTGTTTAAAAGCATGGACAATCGATTTTGAACGCCCCGCACACTTATATGACGCCTTGTTGCTATGGCTCTGTCAGTCAGCCCCACAGCTACATCTAGCAGAGTCTCATATTCGCTATCGGAGAGTGTCTTATCTTTAGCTTTCAAGCGGCTTTGCACTTTCTGCACAACAGGATCTATATAGGGATCATGTTCCAGCATGATCTTTCTCATTGCCTCAGCCAATTTTTCTTCAGATTCGCTTTTCAGCAAATAACCGTGAATAGCTTCATCCGGCACGATATTTCCCAAGCTGCGTACATATGTTTCGCGGTGATACTGGGACCAGAACAAAATTGAAACAGAACTATCATTCTTCCATATTTGCTCAGCTGCTTTTATTCCGTTCATTTCAGGCATGGATATGTCCATGATAATTAAATCAGGCGATGTGGAAAGCGCCAACTTCAAACCTTCCGCTCCGTTTTCAGCTTGATGAATCTCTGTGTCACCGTTGAAAACAGAGGAAACAATAGATTTTGCATGTTCTCTTAATGCGGGCACGTCTTCAATTATCAAAATTCTTTTTTTCATTTTTACTCTCTATTTTTCAGGAAGAAAGATTTCCACTACGCAGCCTTTTTTGTCTCCATTTTCCGATGCAGGTTTCCAGTGCACGCTGGCACCAAACAAACTTGCTCGCTGTTTCATATACAATAGACCTCTGGACGTGGAGGAACCATCATTGCTGGTGTTTTCAAAACCAACACCATCGTCTTCAATCACAATTTTTATTTGACTGTTCACACTGGCGGCGGATACTCTAACCTTGGACGCTTTGGAATGTTTGCAAATATTGTTTTTAACTTCTTGCACTATTCTGTATACCAGTGTTTGTTCCACCAGTGAGTAATTGTCAAAAACATTTTTGTCCACAAGAAATTTCACTCGCAATTTGTAATTAGCCTCTTGCGCTCCGCTTCTCAAGCAATCTTCAATCGAAGCCAACAGACCCAAATTTTCAAGAATAACCGGACTGAGGCTGTCCATCACTTCACGAATATTGCGCGAAACAAGATCAATTCTTTCGGTCATTTCAGTTTCGGAAATTTTGCCCACACTGTCTTTGAGCTGTTTTAAATCATTCAATATCTGATCGTGAAGATCTCCTGCCAGAGCTTTTCTTTCCAATTCATCCTGCCGGATGATATCCAGCTGCTGCTCGATGAATTGCTCTTGCCTGAGCTTGTTTTCCTCCTCTCTGATACGCAACTTTGACTTCAGCTCATACCATTTTCGACAGATATGAACAGCTGCAAAAACAAAGACTATCAATAATATGTAAGCGGATAGCTCGCTTGCGCTCATCTTATGTTTAAAACATCCCGGCAGTTTATGAGAGCCATTCTCAACGCCTCGATACTGGGGAAGCGGTCGTTGGGATTTTTTTCCAACGTTTTGAAAATCACCTCTTCAACTTGCGGCGGAATATTAAGATCCGGTCTGGCTTTGGCAATGCTGTCCGCTTTCACATTTACATGCTTGAAGATTGTTTTGACCACATTCTCGTCGGCCAGGGGCGGGCGACCCACAAGCGACTCGTACATGACACATCCAAGCGAATAAATGTCGGTCCTGTTATCGAGTGCATCTCCGACACACTGCTCCGGACTCATATATAACGGGCTGCCGATGATGTCGCCGGTTTGAGTCAGTTCCTGGGTATCTGTGTCGTTCTCTGATACTACTTTGGCAATGCCGAAATCAACCACTTTCACTATGTCCTTGCTTGTATCAGTGTCCATCAAAAGAATGTTGCTGGGCTTCACATCCCTGTGTATAACACCACGCTTGTGGGCGTGCTCAAGTGCTTCACAAACTTGAATGAACACTTTAAAAAAACGACCAGGGGGAAGACTCTTATACTTGAGAATCTCTTCTTTAAGTGTTCGACCTTCAATCAGCTCCATCACCATATAGGGAATCTCGGCCGGTGTCAGTCCATAATCGTGCACCACAATAATATTAGGGTGCTTCAATGCAGATGCCGCTTTTGCCTCTATTTCAAAACGTTGCTTGCTGTTTTGTTTTTGAGCGATATGAGGATGCAAAACTTTTATTGCCAGTATGGCATTAGTCTTTCTGTGTCGCGCTTTGTAGATTGCTCCCATGCCGCCCACGCTGAGCCTGGAAATCAACTGATACTGATCAGGCAGTTTGATATCCAGCGAAAGAAAAGGATTTTCTTGATCGGCGTCATCCGTTGCTTTCATTGAAAGTTGCATAGTCCCTTCGCCTCGATCGCTGAGTGCTTCAAACACTTTAGCCATCTTCTTGGGAGGACTGTTGTAATTTATCAAATTCTGAGCCAGAATCGCCACCGCCATATTGGAAGAAATACTGTCTGGCAGCTGGAAACACTTGAAACTGGCAAAAGAAAATCTGCGCAAATCAAGGGTAAAGTCCCAGAAATTACCCAGCTGAT
>CAZEQP010000032.1:0-12345 GCA_964514345.1 uncultured Candidatus Obscuribacterales bacterium | reverse complement strand
AGAGCGCGACTGGATTTTATTTACTGATGAGAAGCCGGTGGTCACAGTTCATGCCATAAGAGAAGCGAATCGCATACAAAGACCATATCAGGGAACTTATATGAGTGCCGCTCATTATGTGCGTCACACTTTTGCCACCACACAAAGTGCCGTGCTTCGTAAAAAAGCTATGCAATTCATGGAAGCTGCAACCTGCACCACCTGCAAAGGCAAGCGTTTGAGAAAAGAAGCGCTCGGAGTCAAATTCGCCGGGCTGGATATTTTTGATATGGGTCATCTGCCTTTAAATGAATTGAGTAAAAAACTTCAATCGGCTTCAGAGCTTAAAGGAAAAGATGAAAAAACCGAAGTGGCTAAAATGATTGTGCATGATCTTGTGGATCGAATCGGCTTATTGAGCGAGTTGGGCCTGGATTATTTGGCACTGGATAGAGCGACACCAACACTTTCGGCCGGTGAATTGCAAAGATTGAGATTGACTACTCAATTGCGTTCCGGTTTATTCGGAGTACTTTATGTATTGGATGAACCTTCGGCCGGATTGCATCCGGCAGACAGTGAAGCACTTATAAAAATGCTCACGATGTTGAAAAATTCAGGCAACAGTCTTTTTGTAGTCGAGCACGAAATGGATATTATTCGGCAGGCGGACTGGATTGTAGATATGGGACCGGAAGCCGGAGACGAAGGTGGTGAGCTTATTTACTCCGGTAAAATTGAAGGACTGAAAGGAAATAAAAAGTCGCATACCCAAAAGTATTTGTTCGGTAAAAACAATTCGGTCAAAAATCGTTCAAGAAAAATCGATTTTGATGAATGCATCAAAATGGAAAATGTTTCAAGACATAATTTGAGCAACTTGAGCGTGCAATTTCCCAAAGCAGTTTTGACTGTAGTGACCGGCGTTTCCGGTTCAGGAAAATCCACACTTGTGAGTCAGGCTCTGACTGAAGCTGTTAAGCTGAAATTGGGAAACAAATCAGAAGAAAATGATGAGGAAGAGGAAACGGATGAATTGCATACTTCAGACTTTTCATCCACTAAAAACACAGTTTCACTGAGCGGCCTTGAAAATATAAAACGACTGGTCCAGGTTGATCAAAAGCCAATTGGCAGAACACCAAGATCAAATCTGGCTACATATACAGGATTGTTCGACCATATAAGAAAACATTTTGCCGCCACAAAAGAAGCTAAAACAAAAGGTTATAACGCCGGACGGTTCAGCTTCAATGTCAGAGGCGGCCGCTGCGAGCATTGCGAGGGAGAAGGATTTGTCTCGATAGAGCTCTTATTTCTGCCCAGTGTGTTTGCCCCCTGCAATACCTGCAAAGGAACCAGATACAACACTGAAACTTTGAAAATAAAGTACAACGGGAAAAATATCGCAGAAGTGTTGGATTTGACTGTTGAAGCGGCATATGAATTTTTCAAAGAAATTTCTGCAGTCGAGCGAGCATTGCATACACTCTTTGATGTGGGGCTTGGCTATTTGCGTCTGGGTCAGCCAGCCACCGAACTTTCAGGCGGCGAAGCCCAGCGTATAAAACTTGCCACAGAATTGCAAAGAATTCAAACAGGAGATTGTTTATATCTATTGGACGAGCCAACTACCGGTTTGCATCCCTATGATGTTGAGCGCTTGATGAAACAGTTGCACGCACTTGTAGACGCAGGGAACACAGTTATTGTGGTCGAACACGATATGGATGTGGTGGCACAAGCCGACTGGGTGATTGAACTGGGACCGGGCGCCGGAGTCAATGGCGGCAAAATAGTGGTGGAAGGTGCGCCTGAAACGGTGGCAAAATCGAAGAGGAGCAAAACCGCGCCATATCTGGACCGGCAATTGCAGACTATTTGTAATTGACTTTTATTTGTTGGCGTCAAAAATGGCTTTGGCGCAAGCTCTCATATGCTCCGCTTCGCCTTCGCGATAATTTTCAGCCAGTAAGTCGGCATATGCTTGCAAGGACTTGCCCACATCAATATGCTGGGCACCAAGTACACGAGTGCGAACATCCATCGCTCGTTTGAACAGAGCTTCTGAAAGATCGTATTTTTTTTCTTTTCTGGCAAGCTCGGCCAGATAGTGCAGACTGGTGCCGAATGCTTCACTGTCTTTCTGCACAGTGTCGTCATAATACTCTTTGATTTCGCTGAAAAGTTTTTCGGCTTCTTTGTATTTTTGTTGAAGATAAAGACAGACAGCCAGATCGCAGCGGGCAATATTGCCAACTTCCAGATTGGGGTTGGTGTTCGATTGCCTGGCCAGAACCTCTACAATTTTTTCCAGATGGGGTTGAGCTTTAGCCGGGCGGTTGAATGTAAGATAAAACTCGGCCAGTTGACTTTGTTTTTCAATTGTTTCGGCATGATGCGGTCCATGAGCCGTTTGTGCGGCAGCAAGCGCATCGCGATAATAGTTTTCTGCTTGAGTAACTTTCTTTTGTTCCTGGTTCAATTCGCCTAATGCCGAGAGTAAATCGGCTCCTTGCGGGCTTGATTTACCCTGTGAACGTTCCCAGATTGCCACTGCTCTTTTCAGCAAACGCTCGGCTTCGTCATATTTGCTCTGTCTGGCATAAGATTTGGAAATGGTTTTGAGCATCTGAATTATTTCAGGATGAGTAGGACCCAGCTGTATTTCTTTAATGGCCAGCAGCTTTTCATAAATTTTGCTTGAATCGACAAATTTGCCGTTCATCTCATAAACTTTAGCCAGATTCACAAGCAAAATTTCAAGGTCGGAGTGTCCCTCTCCCAGTGCATTTTCCAAAATGGAGAGAGCTTGCTTCAAAAGCGGCTGGGCATCGGCATAACGCTCCTGGTTGTAATAAAGGGTTCCCAGATTTTGCAGAATATCACCGACTTCAGGGTGCTTTTCACCATAAAGATTGGTCTTAAGCTCAAGAGATCTTTTGTACAGAGTTTCAGCCGGGTGGAATTTTCTTTGAGCGGCATAAAGCAAGGCAAGGTTGTTGTAACTGGTCGCGACTTCCGGATTTTCATTACCGAGCGCCCGCTCATAAATTTCGGTTAATCTGATACACAAAGGTTCGGCCAGTTCAAACTTCTCCTGGAAGAAATATACTGCCGATAGATTATTCAGGCTCTGAACGATATCTTCATGATGCGAACCCAGTTGTTTCTCACGAATTTCAAGCGCCCGTTTATAAAGCGGCTCCGACTCCAAATACTTGCCTTGCTCAAACAACACTTCAGCCAGGCGGTCTAAACAATTGGCGATAGTGGACGGGTCGTTAGTGCGCTCAGCTTCCCATAAGGCAGCCTGATACATCGTTTCTGCCTGTGCAAAATCCTCATTATTGATGGCCTGGTCGCCCGATTCCATTAACTTTTTGAGGTCTTTGCTCATATTTTCTATATTAGCGAAATTTGTAAGGTCAGATCAATTTAGAGAGAAAGATCAATTGTAATCGGACAGTGGTCGGAGCCCATTATTTTTGACTCAATAGATGCACCTTTTATATATTTGCTCAAATTGGAATCAGCAAAGAAATAATCAATTCGCCAGCCGACATTTCTTTCGCGCGCAGCCGTACGCATATGCCACCATGTATAGTTATGCGGTTCATTATTGAAGGTCCTGAAAGTATCGATGAAACCTTCCTGGCTGAAGCGATCCAGCCAGTCTCTTTCCTGAGGAAGAAAGCCTGAAATTTTGGTGTTGTCTTTGGGTCTGGCTAAATCTATTTCTTTGTGAGCAGTATTGAAGTCACCGCAAACAATGATTTTGCGCCCCTTTTTCTTCTGGTCTCTAGCGTGCTCTAAAAAAGCCTCATAAAAGTCCATTTTGTACTGCAGACGTTCTTCACTGGCTTTGCCATTGGGAAAATAAATGTTATAGAGAACAAAATCGTCATAGTCTGCAACCAGCGTACGTCCTTCCAGGTCGAAACGCTCGATGCCGAAACCTTCTTTTATGACTTTCGGTTTTTCTCTCACATATAGAGTGACGCCGCTATAGCCTTTTTTGGACGCATGACTCCAGTAACTTTTATAACCGGGCGGCGCAATAAGGGGTTCTGTGAGCTGAGCCTGGTCTATCTTTGACTCTTGAATGCCAAGGATATCCGGCCTGGTTTCTGCCAGCCACTCAAAGAACCCCTTTTTACTTATGCTCCTGATGCCGTTTACATTCCAGGAGGCAAGACGCAGCATTAAGCCGTGACTTTGGCGGCATTCACCGCTTCCAGTACGCCTGGATGCACCACTTCGCCATTGTGGATATTCACACCTTTCATCAGATCCGAACTTTCAAGACAGGCGTCATAACCTTTATTAGCCAGTTTCAAGCAATAGCTCATAGTGGCGTTGGTCAAAGCACGGGTGGAAGTCCAGGGTACTGCACCGGGGATATTGGCTACGCCGTAGTGCAGAACTCCGTCCACCACATAAGTGGGGTTGGAGTGCTTGGTGGCGTGGATGGTTTCGATACAACCGCCCTGGTCGACAGAAACGTCGACTATGACCGAGCCTTCTTTCATCGTTTTGAGCATATCTTTGGTGATGATGCGGGGGGCTTGTTTGCCCGGAATGAGAACGGCTCCGATTACAAGGTCGGCTCTGACAAGAGCTTCTTGCAGATAATGACCGACAGAATAAACAGTGCGTACTTGGCCGTTGAAAATGTCATCAAGATATCTGAGACGATCCAGCGACAGATCGAATATTGTCACTTTGGCGCCCAGTCCAAGAGCGATTTTGGCAGCGTTGGTGCCAACCACACCACCGCCGATAATTACTACGGTTCCAGGCTCGACACCGGGCACTCCGCCCAGAAGGACGCCGCGTCCGCCCATGGGGCGCTCAAGATAGTTGGCGCCTATCTGAGTAGCCAGTCTGCCTGCGATTTCACTCATCGGTGTGAGCAAGGGCAGGCTGCCGTTGGGCATTTGTACTGTTTCATAAGCAATACAAGTGGCGCCTGTTTTGGCTAAGTCGGTGGCCAGTTTTGGGTGAGCGGCCAGGTGAAGATAGGTGAAAAGCACCTGTCCTTTGCGCAAATAGCCTACTTCCTTATCTTGTGGTTCTTTCACCTTAAGGACCAGATCCGCTTTTTCAAAAACTGCCGGAGCATCGGGCAAAATGGTACAGCCCTGGGCTTTATACTCTTCGTCGGTGATACCGCTTCCGACACCAGCATTTTTCTCTACGAAAACCTGATGTCCGGCACTTACCAGAGCATGGGCACCCGCCACAGTGAGGGCTACGCGATACTCATTGTCAAGAATCTCTTTTGGCACGCCTACCTTAGTCAAGGTCCTATCCTCCAGTTGAAGTCTGAAAATAACTAGTCACAATTGCGATTTATTCTATCTCGAAGATATGCTTTTTATAGTTATTTATGGTTGTCTTAAGAATGTCAGACTCAAGACCTGGAATTTTTAATAAAAAGGGAATTTATGGCTCACTCAAATGACGAAACAGTAATAGTGGCGGGAGCAAGAACCCCATTTGGTGCTTTCGGCGGCTCCCTGTCTGCCCTTACTCCCACAGATCTGGCTGTGGAAGCGGCTAAAGGCGCACTTGACAAAGCCAAAATCAACAAGGAGCTGGTCGACCACATAATCCTGGGCAATGTCATCCACTCAAGCATGGACTCAATTTATATGGCTCGCCATGTGGCACATCGGGCTGGCCTGGACAAAAATACGCCCGGTTTGATGGTCAATTTGTTATGCGGCTCGGCCATTGCCAGTATTGTGCAGGCGGACATGATGTTAAAAACAGGTCAGGCAAAAGCGATTCTGGCAGGCGGCACCGAGGCTCTGTCCATGACGCCTTATTTGAGTTGGAATATTCGCTGGGGCAAAAGAATGGGTCACGGCGACCTGATGGACGGTCTGGACATCAGAGACAGTCTGGTCGATTTTTCCATGGGCGAGACAGCCGAAAACTTACAAGAAAAGTTCGGACCCATAAGCAGAGAAGAACAAGACGAATATGCTGCCTTGAGCCAGGCGCGATATAAAGCGGCACTGGATAAAGGTTTTATCGCAGATGAAATCACACCGGTCGAAATAAAAGTAAAAGGTCAAGCTCAGTCCATTAGCGCCGACGAACATCCGCGCCCGGGCACGTCCGCAGAAGCTTTGAGCAAGCTAAAACCGGTTTTCCGCTCAGGCGGAACAGTTACGGCAGGAAACGCCTGTGGTATCGTTGATGGTGCGGCTTGTGTAGTCGTCACAACGTCAAGTCTGGCTGAAAGAGAAAATTTAAAACCGCTGGCAAGAATCGTGAGTTCGGCAACAGTAGGCGTGCCTCCTGAAATAATGGGAATTGGTCCTGTTGAGGCAATTCCTGCCGCTCTGGCTCAAGCCGGATTGAAGATGTCTGATATAGACCTGTTTGAAATAAACGAAGCTTTTGCTCTGCAATATCTGGCAGTGGAAAAAAGACTGGGATTGAATCGCGATATTGTGAATGTAAACGGTGGCTCCATCGCCGTCGGGCATCCTTTCGGCGCCACCGGCGCCCGCATTCTAACTACACTGGTGCATGAGTTGCGCCGGCGTCACAAAAAATATGGTTGTGTTAGTTTATGCGTGGGAAGTGGAATGGGGATAGCAATGCTGGTGGAGGCTCTGTATTAGGAGTCATCGACCGCTGAATTACATGCTATAAATATGGGCGGAAATTCATTTCGTATAAGAACAGGGGTTAAATGCATGCACATCAAAATTGCGTCGTTGACTTTGCTTGCTCTAATAACAGGGGTCGGCTCGCTTTCACAAACTAGTTTTTGTTTCGCCGCCGACGCCAAATCAGATAATAAATGGGAAGGCAAATCCTTTAGTGGAAAAGCTTCCTGGTACGGACCCGGCTTCAACGGCAAAAAGACCGCCTCAGGCGAAATTTTTGACATGAACAAACTGAGCGCCGCCCATTTAAAAATTCCATTCAAAACCAGAGTGCAAGTGGAAGATCCCCGCACAGGCAATACTGTAATCGTAAAAGTGAATGATCGTGGACCTTATGTCAAAACCAGAGTAATGGACATGTCCAAAGGCGCCGCAGTAAAGCTGGGTACGATATCGCGCGGAGTGGCTTTTGTGGACTGTCTGGTGTTGGACGACGATTAACTAATCAGCTATCGGTTGCTTGCTATTTATTCGCCAGATTTTTCTTCAATCGCATGCGCTCTTTTGTTCATGGCTGAAGCTTCTTCATTGCGTCCAAGCTCTTTCAGCAAAAGGGCGTAGTTGCGCAGCGTGGCAGCAACTTGAGGATGGTCGGCACCATAGACCCTTTCTTTGATGGAAAGTGATCTTTTATAAAGAGGCTCGGCATCGGCAAATCGTCCCTGCTGGCGATAAAGCTTGGCCAGGTTATTCAAATCAACCGAAAGATCTCCAGCTGTAGCATCTCCACCTTTTTCACTGATGGCGATTGCGTCTTTAAAAGTCGGCTCCGACTCGCTCGTTTTTCCGCTCTGTCTGTAAATCAGAGCAAGTTCGTTCAAATCTCTTCCCACTTCAGCATCATTGGCGCCTTTTTGCGCTTTATGAATGTCCAAAACCTTTTTCATATAGAACTCTGCTTTTTCATAATCATCAAGATGCAAATACAATTCTTTCAAATTAGCAAGGCAGGTGGCATAGTTATTACTGGCTTCTCCGTCGACTTTTCGACACAACTCTAGAGCTTTCTCAAGATGCGGACGCGCTTCTTCGTATTTGCCCATAGTATCAAGTACAACACCGAGATTGGTTTCAAGAGTCAGCCTTTCGGCATCGGTCGGTGACAATTTTTCTTGCAGTCCGGAAACGCGATTATAGATTGTGAGCGCTTCTTCAAAGTTGTTCAGCTCTCTTTGCACCATAGCAAGATTATTCAGTGCCACCACAAGCTCTTTGTCGTGAGGTTCAGGACTTGCTTCCACCAGTGTCACTGCTTTGCGCAGCATAGGCTCGGCCTGATCGAATTTGTGCTGCTCACGCAGAACTCTTGCCAGCTTGGTAAGACTGGATGGAGATTCGTTTTCACTTGCAGTATTTGCTTCCAACAATTTTTGTGCTTCTTCATTATTGCCTTTTTTGCGCAACACAACCGAAAGATTATTGCGCGCAACTGTGATAGCTTGAGCTTCTCCAACAGCTTCTTGAATGGTGACGACTTCTCTCAAAGACTGTTCTGCTTTATCCAATTCGTTTGAATCGGTGTAAACGGCGGCAAGCGCATTCAGCAGCCGGCAACGGTTTAGCTGATCCAGCTTTTCCTGTCCTTGCGCCAATTTGAGGGCTTTTTGAAAAGTATCGATACTTTCTTTGTAATTTTTTTGCTTGTAATAGAGTTTGCCCAGATTGTTTAAAACAGGAACAATAGAAGAATTACCGGCTCCGGCACTTTGTTTCGCTTTTATAGCTTCCTGGTAAAATTGGACTGCTTGCTTGTCGCCTTCCGGTGTGTTTTTTGAATCCATCACCAGAGCCAGATCATTTAAGGTGATACCACGGCTTTCTTGCAGATTTTTCTGATCCGGAAAATTGATGGCATCACAGAGTCCGAGCGCTTCTTTGAATTTAGCCTCCGCCTCATCCAACTGGCGGCTTCTGTATGCTGCCTCACCTTCACTTACCAGATTTGACCACTGATTAGAATCGGCGATGACCGGCAGGAATGCCGTTCCTGAGACGATCAGACCGAGTGAAACTGCAAGAAAAACATTTTTTGTGTTCATTACCTGAGTCCTGTAAGTTTAGTAATTGCAAGCGTGGATTTTAAGAATAAAACTCTATATCTATAGAAGCTTTTTAGCATTAGACCGACTAATGCTGAAAAAGTTTCATAGATATCCGCACTTGAATCTTTAACCAGAAGTCAAGCGCAATTAGGAACACTTGATTTGAAAACATAACCGATAACGGATATGTTCACTACAGAGGTCTGAGGCCTGACGGATGCCTAGTTCCAGACGGTCGTAGTGTGATTGAGCTTGACAGAACGCGGGGCGTCGGCTTTTTTGGCAGTATAGATATATTTTGAGTATGGGTACTCGTCTTTCGGTGCTTCTTTTTTAGCTTGCTTGGGCAAGCCTCTATTAGCCATCATATGCAATTCAGGCATGATGGAAGGCGCGTACGGAGGAGGCGGCGGCACTAAAAAGTTGTGACCGGAGATTTTGCGGTTTTTTCTGTGTTGACTGCTTTTTTTCTTAGCTTTGGCTTCGACCTTTTCACAGGTCAAAACGGCTCCACTTACAACAACGGAAAATGCAGCGGCGATCGATACTAAACAGCCTAAATGACGACAATTTCTACTAATACGAGAGTGAATCAATTCGGTCAGTTCCTCTTGCGCAGACTTCAGATTCGTTGCCCGTGAATATCTGGGCAGCATAAATCAGGTGGCTTTATACATATTACCACCAGACAAGAGGTAATAAACTGACAGCATCAAGTGAAAATCCCGACAGACTTAGAAAAAACAGTTTAATCAAACCATTTGGTCTTTCTGGGACGTCTTTGTTGATGAATAGAATCCAGATTTTGAGCGTCTGCATTAGGATCCCAGGTAGCCACCGAATTGCCCCACCAGGCTTTCAAATCAGTCGCGGTCTTAGATGGAGATGCCATTTCACTTGTCGATTTTTTGGTCGATTTTGCGTCTTCGCAAAGCTTTTTCATCTGTTCTTCTGTCGGTTTTTCAGGAATTTTCACAGGTTCCTGCCCCAGACGACCGGCTAGATAATTCAAGTCTTCTTGCCAGGGGTGCTGCACAACAGCGTGTTCACCGGTGTCTTCGATTGGAAGTCCCTTGCCTCTTTTCAAAAAAGAACTCATTTTTGTTAGAAAAGCCTGAATCTTTTTGGTATAGGCTTCATTTAAATTGCGTAACATATACTTCTCGATAACCTCCATAGCTCCATATTCCGGGACCGAGTTAGTCTGTCTACAGAGTTATTTCCCATGACAACCGCGTCCTAACAAAATAGGACGGTTATATGAGTTATGTTAAGAAAGTTGCAAAGTGTTACGACTGTTATTAGCCGTATTAATTAGCACACTATCCGACCACCAGTGACAATTGCGGCATTTCAACAACAAGTGGATTGTCACCCATCAATGGCAGTTCCAATCTCAATTGATATTCACCCGGAGGCTCGAAACAGTGAATGCATCGGGCTTCGTACTGGGCGTCACCTACTAAAATTTGTTCGTCTGAATGAACCATGCGCTGTGTACGGCAGGCAAAATCAGACCCGCACTTGCGGCAGACTGCAAGTAATTTGTCCACTCTGTCCGCCATTGCCATCAGTGTGGGCAATGTTCCGAAAGGTTCGCCTCTGTAATCAAGGTCCAGTCCGGAGGCAATAATTTTCTTTTTCTGACGCAACAAGGTCTTTACAATCGGTATCAGTTCATCTGAAAAAAACTGGCATTCATCCAATCCGATTACCAGGGCATGTGCCGCATATGTAAGTATTTCTTTGGGGTCTTCTATCACGACTGCTTTTGAAGCCAGTCCGTTGCGCGATTCGACATGATTAGCCTTAGATCTGGTATCTGTGGCAGGTCTGACAATAATAGTAGGAAGATACGCCAGGCGGGCTCTTTCTATCCTGCGTATCAATTCGCTTGATTTTCCGGCACTCATACAGCCGACAATCACTTCTAATCTATAACCAGAATGCATCATGAAAGAGTTACCCTTTATATATGCGCGAGAATTCCCGTAGACAAAGGCTTTTAGCTATTAAAACTTAACAGGTAAATCGCAAGGCAAAAAGGTAAATTTTCTTATTAGCGCTGGGCCGAAGTCATATATTTGTAGTGAAATAGCCTATCCAGCGTCTCTTTGGGCAACAAATTGTCCTGGCGCAGTACTTCTTTCACATCCACTTTCTGTTCTCTGGCGCGATTCAGCACTTCGCGCGATTTTTGCAAACCCAATTCGCCCACAAGTACGGACAAAAGAGCTTCTGAATTTTCCAGAAGGGAGCGGCAGCGGATAGAGTCAGCTTTTACTTTGCTCAAACATTCAGTAGTGAATTTGGCAATGACCGCTTCCAATATATGCATACTGGACAACAGGTTGTGAATGATCAAAGTTGTAAAAATACTCGATTCAAGCCGACCGGCCTGACTGCCCAGCAAGACGGCCTGGTCGTTTGCCATAACCTGGTAGGCAGCAATCAGAAGTTCTTCATTGGCATAATTGGAAGAAAGCGAAATTTCTCCGATTCCCCCATATGGACCCGATGAGAGAAAAGCCAGATCGCACGCCATTTTTGCCAGATCACAAGCCAGCTCTTTCAAACTTGCCGAAAATTCCAGAAAGTCGCTCATCGAACTGGTGACTCTAATATAATCATCGGCAGTCCTTAATTCCAGCCGTGTTCCTGAATTCAAATTTTGTACGACTTGCGCCTGGAAAGCGACACTGACACCAAATCCAGTACCGATACCAGTGCCGCCCAGATTGATTTCCTTCAAGCATGCCGAAGCTTCCGTAAGTCGCTTCAACGCCCTTTCTATGCTCGATCCGTATGCATTAAACTCTTGCCCCAGTGTGACCGGAGCAGCATCGCTAAAATGAATGCGCCCCAGTTTTATTATTGATTCAAACTCAAGACTCTTGCGGCGCAATGTGCGCTCCAGATCCAGTAATACACCTTTCAAAGGTTTCAAGCCCATGAGCAAAGACACTCTCATAGCTGTGGGATAAAGATCAGAAACGGCTTGAGCCTGATTTAGGTGTTTTTCAGGTTTCACTTTTTCATAGGAACCAAGCGGATCGCCCAGTATTTCGCCGGCGCGATTCGCGATAATTTCGTTAATATTGGTGTTCAGCGCGTGACCAGCCACACCGCTCAAACCATCCACCACCACATCTTGAGTAAATTCGCCTTCCAGCATTTCATCGCAAGCTTGAAATAGAGCTTTTGCCAGGGGGGAGGCGACATCTTCTTCAAACAAGTTTTCACTGAACGCAGCCTGCAAAACGGCTTTTTTTACGCTCACCATGCTTTCAAGCAAGAGGGCGTTGACCTTGATTCCGTAAGAGGGCAACTGCTCCAACAATCTTTGTGTTTCTATCCCAAAATAGGCGTCGGACGGAAGACTTACTTCGCCCGTTTCGTCTTTTTCCAGTCGGGGAGGACTGTTACGCTGTTGCCCTTTTCTTTGATTCAATGTCATATGTTTGATTTTTTAAGATTGCCTTATGATAGTTTTTACCATCCTGAATTGAGTAAGTATGAATGAACAATAAGGAAGCGAGCATTTGTCAGTCTGAATTCAACTGCAACCAAATCCTGTGCACACGCCAGGAAGTCATTAATCTCGCCCTTGGCTTTACTGAAGAAATGAAATGTGT
>CAZEQP010000031.1:0-12388 GCA_964514345.1 uncultured Candidatus Obscuribacterales bacterium | reverse complement strand
CACGAAGTGCCCGCACCGGTCTGAGCAGATCCGCACCTAGAACCGGATGCTGATTAACAACTTCCCTTTCTTCCAGAGAAAGAAATCCTGGTTTGTCCAGGATTTCCTGCTTGAGCTTGAGTATGCCCACGTCATGAAGCAAGCCGGCCACACGTATTTGTTCAACCTGCTGGGCTGAAAGACCCATCACTTTGGCCAACAATTCGCTCATACGCGCCACTTCAAGATGGTGCACTTTGTTGTATTCCGATTTTGAATAAAGAGTGGACGCCAGGCTTTTCACCATTTCCACCACTTCAGGCACCAGTTCATCCTGTTTCATCGCTTGTTCTGAAATAGCAGGAGGAATGAAATCGGCAATTTCCTGGTGTTCTTTTACAGTCTCGGCGACTTCTTTAGTTGAGGGCTCCTCTTTTTCTTCGTCCGGAGCAAACATAAGATCTGAAGCCGTATGAACCTGGTTCCTGCCCAGTCGTTTGGAAAGATAAAGGGCTTTGTCGGCCAGATCGAGCAAATGCTGTTGTTGGTCGGCGTCTTCAGGGAAGGCTGCCACACCGAAACTTCCACTAATAGTGATTTTCAAGCTCTCATGTGACACCACGGTATCGGTCAGGGCTCTGCGGATACGCTCTGCCACCACTACTGCTCCATCTTGATTTACCTCGGGCAATACAAGAAGAAATTCTTCACCGCCGTAGCGCACCGGGATGTCCACGTCGCGGCAATTGGCATGAATCAGATGTGCCACAGTCTTCAATACCGTATCTCCGGCCGGATGGCCGAAACGATCATTTATAGATTTGAAATGATCAACGTCAAGCATGATTATGGAAAGATTTCTTTGATAGCGCTCTGCTATCTTAAGTTGCTCTGCTAACTTTTCCTGACCGGTTCTGTGATTGAAAAGACGAGTGAGACCATCGGTAGTAGCCTGACGCTGGATCTTGGCATAGAGTCTGGCATTAACAACGCCGTTTGCCACTTGATCCGCTACCGATTTCATGAAAGTTTCATTGATTCTGCTCCAGGCCGCTCTTGTTTCGCAGCGATATCCCACAAGCAGACCCAGCAATTTTTTCTCATAAGTAACCGGAATATAAAAGAGCGATTGCACAGGGAAAAGTGCAAGACTCTTTCTAAACGGTTCAAGCCGCCTGTCATTGAGCACGTCATTTGAAATCAAGGGTTGATCAGGCGGAAACTTATCCTTGAATACCTTGAAACATTCAAGATCTTTGTCATAATCGATTATTTTGTAGGCTTTGTCGGTTACTGTTTCCACCCGGATGGCGTCTTCTTCTTGCTCGTCTTCGTTATGTTCGGCAGGAAGAACAACGAAGCAATTATCCAGACTGAAGAATCCGGCAAGATCCTCAAGCATCTGCGACAGATTGTCACTGATGGCAAAACTTTGTCTGATGTTGTTACTTATGCGGTGGAGCAAATTGTCCTGATGTCTCAACACATCAGACTCACGCATGAGCTGTTCTAAAAGATGTGATTTTTGTATTTGAGTCTGTCTGTCGCGATCCAGTTGTTCATGCGCTTTCTCAAGACGCTGCGCGTAGTCTTCCAGCAAATTTAACTGAACTGAAAGTTCGCGTTCCACTTTACGATGGCGCAAAGCCGATTTCACCCGGGCTAAAAGTTCCGACTCAAGACAACTTTCAGGCAGACAATCATCGGCACCGGCATTCAAGCCTTCCACTCGCGATGTGGGGCTGTTGTCCGCACTGGTTAAAATAATTGGAATATGTTCCCAGTTTTCGTTTCTTTTGAGAATCTGACAAAAGGATAAATTGGAATCTTCTTTTGTACCAGCATCAAGCAAAACAACATCGACTCTTTCTGTGTTCAAATGTGCAAGCGCTTTATTGGTACCATCAAGCTCATGGATATGATAATTGCCGCTTAAAATGCGGTTGAATCGCCTTCTTGCCACACGGTCAGGATGAATGATCAAAATGACGTCACGATCCAGAGTGTCTGCATTCACCGTTTCAGATGGTGCCAGCTCCCCGTGCGTCTCTCCGAAGAATCCAGGACGGCTGGACATTTGTTCTCCCAGCAATTTCAGAGTGGAAATATCCTGCAATTCAATTTCACGTGAAGCGTCAAAACAAACAACCCGTATGAGTCCTCTTACTTTATTTCCGGTGGAAAATGTGTCAAGAACAGGAATCATGGCATAAGGCACACCCGGACCGCCCCGAGCCATATCTTCCTTTGTATAGGCTTTACCGATCCAGGCTGTATTGGTCGATCTAACTGTTTGAGCCACCAGACTGTTTGCCTGCGAGATAGGCATTTTATGCTCGTCTAACAAAGAGTCTACAAATTTGCGCGCCACACTTTCAGCTTCCGCGCCTGAAAACTCCATTATTTTGGTGATTTCATTACCGGAGGCAAAATCGATAAAAACATAGTCGAAACCGAGCACCTGGCATATGTGGCGCTTTATGGCGTCTAGAAACTCATCTTTTCTATCTTCTTCTTTATCCGAATTAGTAAGAGGTGCTTGCGATCCGCTATCCACTACCTTAACGACCTTTCCTTCGCGCCTGCTTGCTTTTAGAAGCTTCAGTTCCTGATTTGAGTTTAACAGACAGATGAGTAATTTCTCAACTTATCATGGGGCTAAAGTAAAAACTTTAAGTAAAAAAGGCCCAAAAGATATATTTATAGGCGCTTTTGACTTTTCGATGCGTATATACTTTTTATATGACAAAAGAGCAAAGTTCTGGTTTAAAGCCTGTCTCCAGGGGATTTCTCGAAAAGACCACCCTGGAGATAGCTCAAAATCTGCTGGGTATTCGTCTTTGTCGTCGACTGTCCGACGGTACGATTTTAAGTGGTCGTATTGTTGAAGCCGAAGCATATACCCAGGATGATCCAGCCTGTCATGCTTTTAAAGGTATCACTCCTCGCTCGCTCATAATGTACGGACCGGCTGGATATGCCTATGTTTACTTTATTTATGGCATGTATCACTGCTTAAACGTCGTCACTGAAGACGAAGGAACCGGAGCCGCCGTGCTAATCCGGGCAGTTGAAGCGGAAGGCGCAAATGGTCCGGGAAAACTGTGCCGCCAGTGGCAAATAGACAAATCGATGAATGGGATTGATTTGCTTGATTCGTCTTCACCTTTGTGGCTGGCGAAAGGGGGACTTTTGCCAGGTGAGTCAGTGGAAATCACGACAAGAATTGGATTATCCGTAGCAGCCGATAAACCCTGGCGCTTCTGTGTCCGCGGCAATAAATACGTCTCCAAAATGCCGTCAGCTAAAAAGAGTTTGACAAAAGTATGAATATATGAAAATAACGCTGCCCGCCTTTGTGCGCTGGATTCTAGTGGTGATTTGGATGGGTGTGATTTTTGCCTTTTCGCACCAGGCACATTCAAGTGAAGCCACGGCCACTTATTTTGGAGACTTCAATGTGCTTGTGCGAAAACTGGGGCATATCTCCGAATTTGCTGTGCTTTTTTTCTTATTGCGCTTTGCTCTTCTTGGCGGCAACCCTGTGCCTGTCAATGCCAATGACTCGCAGACGCAATCTAAGTCTCGACAGTGGCAAGTGGCAATAGCAGACAAAACAAATCTAATCGCCATGGGAATTTCGGTACTCTACGCTGCAAGTGACGAATGGCATCAGTCTTTTGTGCCCGGGCGCAGCACCTGTGTTGAAGATGTGTTGTTGGACAGTGCGGCAGTCTTGGGAGCTGTCGTTATTCAAGCCTTCGTATCAAAAAAATAAATGCACAGCATCGAGGGGTATATTAACTGTATACATAAATTGTGCTAACGTAAGCTTGTCTTTTGTTAGTACGCTGGTATTATGGGGTTAGCACTGCTTGTGAGGCAATAAAAGGAGAGTAGATTATGCAAACCCAGATTTTCCAACCTTCCCCAGCTACAGGTCTTCGCGAGAAATGTTTCAAATAACCTTTTTGTCTACTCCTCAAGTTGAACAAATCCACGCATTTCAACTTGAATGCAATGGTGGTGGTCTGCCAGGTCTTAGAGATCGAAATCTTTTGGAATCTGCTGTTGCTGCGCCAAAAGCGACTTTTGATGGAGAATTCTTACACAAAGACATCTTTGCAATGGCAGCGGCATATTTCTTGAGTCTGGCTAAAAACCATGCTTTTAATGATGCCAACAAACGAACAGCTGTATCCGTGTCAACAACATTTTTACAAATCAATGGCATCGGTTTGGAAGTGTCTGATGATGAACTTGTAGAGTTTGCGGTGCGAGTTGCAAGCGAAAAGATATCAGTTCAAGAAATAGCGGAGTTCTTAGAGAAGCATGCAATTGAGTCAAAACTGGATGTATAAACCCATCATTTGCGGTTCTTACGAGTTTTTGTAATGACAAGAAACAAATTATGCTATATAACGTCAGTATGACTGTTATAATGATGTTATAACGGGTAGAAAAAGATTACACCACACGATTAAGTAGTCATCCCGAACCGAACAGGAAAATGAATCATGGCAATTATCAAAAAGCTGACTAAGTTGGGTAATAGCTCAGCCCTAGTGATAGACCGACCCATTTTAGAGTTGTTGAATATGAGTAATGACGTTCCTGTGGAAATCACTATGGGAGCAGATGGAAAGAGTTTAATCATTAGAGCTGTTTGCGATGAGGAAGATAATCGCAAGAAATTTGAAGCAGCTCTGAAGCAAACGAATAAGCGCCATGGCGGTGCGTTAAAGAAGCTCGCCAATAAGTAGCTATTGCAAAAATCGGTCTTGTGAGGGTGCTAAACTATCCCAAATGCACCTTCGCAAGGAGAAGCTTGATGTTTGAAGCCTGGATATTTGGTATCGCCGTTGTGGGTGGTGCCGTTTTGTTTGCCTCGCTTGGTGTAATGCTAGTTCGCAAAAAAGTGTCCGGAGGCTTCTTAAAGAGACACCATGAAGTGGCTGGCTATCTGCTCTCCATCGTGGGAACTCTTTATTCTGTTTTGCTCGGACTCATCGTAGTCGATACCCAGACCAAGTATCAAACAGCCAAAGCAATGACGCAGCAAGAAGCTGATTCCTGCCTTGATTTGTTTCATATGTCTTATACCATGCCACCTGAAATACAGAAAAAAATTCACAAAAGCATCGACGAATATTTGCGTATAGTCGATGAGGTAGAGTGGGATTCCATCGCAACCACAGGAGTATTCGATGAATCGGCAAAAGTTCCTTTCAGAGAAATCTGGTGGACTCTGACTGATTATGAACCTAATACCGTCCGTGGTACCGAAGCATATTCTGAAATGATGCAAGTTCTGCAAGACATGACCGACGGGCGCAGATATCGTTTGCAGATAAGCAAAACAGGCATGCACGAAGTTATGTGGGGAGTGGTGATTGCAGGCGGTTTTCTGACGGTGCTTTTCACTTATTTGTTCGAAGTGGAAGACGCTAAAGCGCAGTTGCTTATGACCGGACTGGTGGCACTTTCTTTGTCGTTGAATGTGTTGCTCATCGCTTTATTCAGTAACCCATACAAAGGCTACATGCGCATTTCGTCTTATCCATTCAAATATGACCGGAAAGTGATTATTGAGTTATCTAAGACGAGACCTGAGTAGCTAAATAGAAAGTTTTCTGCGTGTCCTTGATGAAAGTTCAGGCGGACCATCGAAAGTGTGTACTGGATGTCCTCCGCGACGCTCAACAAAAGTCTCCGGTGATGTTTTTTTTGCAAGCGTAGAAATTCTATTTAGATAATCGTCGATATCCAGGTTGTGCGCAATTGCTAAAATCTTCAAACAGCGAGAAGTTGCTCTCTGAGTTCCTTTTTCAATTTTACGCAAATGTCTTTCGTCGATTCCTTCTATGTCTGTCTGCCTGAGTCCGTATTGTTTTCTCAGATTTGCTATTGCCTCTCCAATTCTAAGGTCGTGCTCTTTTGATTCTTTTTTGCTGGGTGCTGGATTCAATGCTCTTTCGATTGAATCGAGATTCATGTCTATATCGTATTTAGACCAAGAAATTCGCGATCCGTCTGTTGAAATACAAAAGTCATTTCTATCCTCGGGCTTAATTGACGCCAAATCGCGAATTGCAGAAAAGGGCAATATACAGCGATTTAAGGCACAATCTCTCAACAACAATTGACCTTCAATTACAGCAGCATCGGCGATTAAGTGGTGCTGCGCTCCATAGCTCCAGGCTAACAGTATGCGTTTGACTACAGCATAGTCAGAATGCACAAGCAAATTTCGCAAGTTGCGCAAATCAGCTATGTCCAGAAGCTGAGTTATCCAGGATTGGTATTCGTCCTGTCTAATTAACAGACCGCGCAGTCTTTTGGTGTTGTTTGCCAGGCGGACGAGATTTGCAGCTTCAGGCAAGTTCATTCCGGTTGCTACTACGAAAAGATTCTTTGCTTCTTCCAATTCTTGCAAATTCGAATCCATGAAAGCTTTGATGTTTTGCTTTTTTGGAATCGATGAGCGAGCCGCTTTGTCTGCTAGCAACACCGCTATCTCTCTGTTGTGGGAGTGGTTCATTTTTGCTTGCATACTTTCTTTTCCCACTCTTCAAGCAGGTGGCTCTTATGGGTTCCTATGTACTCGCGGAATAACTTTTGTTCCGCACCGGAAGGTCCACGTTTCTGGTTTTGCCAGACCATCTCAAAGTTGAGATCAGTTTCGTCTGAGAGAGTGAATTTCACTTTATTTGTAATTTTAACACTGACCGGGCAAATAAGGCAATTGTAAAGGAATGCCCGGTGCGCTAATCTAGAAAATACTCCCAACATTGTATTCTGCAAGACCCCTAGAATTAGCCTTGGGCCTTGTCAGTTTGTGTTGAAATAATTGGATAATTAAATTGAAGATAATACTTTTGTTTCGAGATTCTTAAATCTCTTCGTCACGAAATACTTTTGAGGATCGTTAATTGCTGTTCTCTTTCCAAGACAGGATATTAAATCGTTTCGGTACAGAATTTTGATCTGGTTTTACGTAACCCGGTCCACCTCCGGCTGTAGAGGTAGTTCCTGGATCATAATTGAAAGTCCCATTCCCTGTAACTGTTACTTTATTTCCAGTTATTGCACCTGAATAGCTACCAGATGAGTTCATAGTAAAATTTATGTCTGAGTTTGGTGCGTAAACCAATCCCTTAAAAGATGATGATACATTGGTGTTTTGGGAGCCATTGTAAAAAATCTGGAGATTGTTGGAGGAGCCCGTGTTTTTTGTTCCATTTCCGGCCAAATTGAGTGCAGTGCCATCTGATGTGGTGCCTTGAACGTATAAATTCACTGACTGCCCAGGAATGGAAGAAGCAAGCTCGATGCTAGAGGTTCCGGAGATTTCGATTGACTGCACTGTGTAAGTACCTGGTGGTATTACGAGTGTTTGTGTAGGATTGCTTGGATCTGTGCCAAGTGAGATCGAGCCTAGATTTTGAATAGTTCCAGAAGGTGGTGCTGTGACCGTGAAAACGTTTGTTCCGGTTTCTTGTATTTGAGCGGGTGAGGTGGCTTCTACTGTAGGGGCGGGTGCTACATTTGATTGTGCAGTATTGGTACTTATTTGTCCGAACGGATTTGGATTCGGCGTTAAAGCTGGGTTTGACCCAAGTGCTTGATCTCCATATACATTAGGAGTACCTGCTTTCGAATCGGCCGGATCATCGGTCTTGAAGCTGTTTGCATCTGTACTGCTACTGCTGTTATAGTACAAATCTCCGTTAATTATAGTATTTCGATTTATGTTCAAAGTGTCTGCAGATAAACTTCCATCAAGAGTTGAATTGGTTGAGGTGAAAGTTCCTTTGGTTGCAATAATAGGAGTTGATCTATCGAAGGATGCTGAACTTACTGTTACCCCGTTGCCGAGCGTCATGGAACTTTGTCCAAATAGAGCATTCTGGAAGTAAGATGTATTCGGATTCTGCATACTAATGTAGTCCGGTCCGATAATGGCTTTAATATTTGTTTTTAAGCCACCTTTAGAAAAGGTCACTTCCAGCGCTCGATAATCCTCTGGAGGACGCGCACCGGTGGGAAGATCCTTCCACTCATTCAAAGAATTATAAATCGGTGAATTCGCAAGATTTACTGAGCTACCATCTATTTTTTGCATATCGATTGAAACGCTTTCGCCGCTAACCAAATCTGGTGGCACCAAAATCGGAAAAGTTAATTCATCCAAAGTGTCATTTTCAGCTGCATTGTTTATTCTAGCAATCGCATACTGCATTCCGGTTTCAGCAATCGTTGAGACTCGGGAGCTATTATCTTGTCGAGCTACATGCCTGTAAACTGGAAGTAGCGGAGAAAGAATCGCAAAGGCCATCAGTGACGCAATTGATCCTACTGATAAAACATAGATTAGCGAAAATCCTCTTTCCCTTCGTTTTTTAAATTTAGTTACTGGTACATTCTTCATTGGCTGATACCGTTTGATCTCAAGAAATATTCAGAACGGAAGGCGATATTTTCCGGAGTCATATCTTTGCGTTCTGATGCATCATTGTTAAATAACTCGAGATCCATCGAAACACCATTAATTGCAGTTGATTGTGCATTGCTCGGAGAATCTACTTGCAAATTCGAAGTAGCCAACCAATTGGGAGTGTTCCTTGTGTAATATTTGAAGACCCTGGGTGCAGGAGTATTTGCAACCGGATCTACAGTGTCTGAGGGGTTGATGGGTCCCACTATATTTGAAACTAAAACTTGTGGTGAACCAGTTTGCGGTGGTGCAGGTAAATAGTCCGGATTGGAATGATCCCCAGGAAAGACCTGTAAAGTGAGTCTAAATCTGCCTTTACCAGATAATGCAGAATCAGCAGTAATTTTGTAGACATAAGTGTCTACGTTCCATTCAGCTCCAGTCTTGATTGGATTAGCAGTGGACGTAGTAGGAAATCCATCCGTCGTATAAACGGGTACTTGAACAATGAGAGTCTGGGGGTCTAATTGATAGGTTGTTGAGCTTTCAGTGAATTTATTGAAGTTTGGACCAGTTCGATTGCCGATGAACCTGGCGGTATGAATAATATCCTCAATTGAGGATTGTAGTTTTCCTGCTGACATCAGCATGTTTAACTTACTAAATGTTCTGAATCCAACTGCGTTTTGAGTGAGCATGATTCCAGAGATCGCAGCAGCTACCAAAGACATTATGCAAACTACAACGAGTAACTCTACTAAACTCGATCCGCGGTTTCGTCTCATCAGGCGATACTTCATTGGTATTTTGCTCCATCTTTGAAGATGTACGCCTTTCTTGTCAAAGATTTTAAAGAATGGCTTTCGGTGAAAGGATATGAAACGGTCACTGTTACTTCAACGGACGGGATTCCTGCCTTCAGGCTTGCATCCGAAAAATTCTCTGATATTTTCCCACGAAAGAAATTGCCACTGTCTTCCGTCCATCGACTCGCTAAATCGATGGAACCATTTGTTGCATCAACTGATCCGTAAATTGTGTTGTTATCTATCAAATCCAATTGAACCGGAATTGACCTTAGCGGATAAGTGAAAACTGAAGTTGTTTTCTTATTCACCACCAAGTCGTAATCGATGCCTGTTTGTACTAGCGAAATGTCTGTCAGAGTATCGTAGGGAATATTTTTAGCGTTTTCCAGCAAAAGTTCTGCGGAACTTGAAGCTATTAGTTCATTCTGAGAGGCGGTCGCCAATCTCATTGTTTGGGAAAGCATGTTACTAATTAGCAAGATGAAAGCAGAGCTAAGTCCAATAGCCACTGCCATTTCAACTAAATTAGCTCCATGTTGTCGTCTCATGAACTGAGCCTACCGCCTAAAATACAGTCTTAACATGCCCTTTTTATTATCAAGAATACCATTTGGGTAGAATTGCAAACTACAAAGGTTATTTATTCGCAGAGATGCCATAATCACCAGGGCTGTCTGCGTTTGTGCCCTCATCAGCAGTTGCCGGTTTCGAAGCAAACGTCCAGGCTAACTACTTCGCACGCTTGACCTTAGGTGGAGAGCTCGTTTTAGTGGCGACAGATTTTAGTTTTTTCCTCGATATTGAATGAACTTTCTCAGGATTTGCTTTTGTATTTTTCTTCTTTGAAGGTAATCCAACTACTTTTTTCTTTGCCGGAGTCACATCCGCAAATTCCTGAAAACGAATCAGGTGGCTCTTTAGTAGCTTCACCCCAACTATCTCAGATGCGATTTGCACGGGACTTTCATGATAAATGAGATTGGGAACCCGTTTGTTTTTGCAAAGTTCTTCGATTTCTTTTCTGAATCCTAAAGATTTCCTTTTTGCGGCAGAAGGAGTGATACCAAATATTTCTATGAGGCATTTGGCAACAAGGTTCCAGTAAATTTCATTTTGATTGATTTTCATAAATCCCAGTCTATAGAATTCCATAGTAAAGCGCAAGCAGTCTCTGTATGGAAGCTTATTTGGTCACTATCTTGAAATATGTCCAAAAGCGGGAATCTAGTTAAAGGACCTGCAACTACATCGTACCAATCATTTTTTATTGCGTGATTATTTCCAGCTCTGCAATGAGTTACCAAATCCCAGAAGTCTTCATTAGATCGCGTGAAGAAAAGCGTAGTCAAATCACTGAGGACCATGCGATTCAAATTCGCTGTCATTACTCTCGGCTCAACTAAATTACCGCTTGCCTTCCGAAGTCTTGCGGCTGCTCTTATTGCCCAACCCTCCGCTTGATTGAAGTTTGTTGTTGTATAAATTCCTCTACCAAAGTCTGTCTCCCGTCGAGCCAAATCGAGACGGAAACGTTGGTCTGATCGAATGGTTTCTGAGGCAAAAGAGTGAGTGCCATGAAACAATGTAAGATTTTGATTTGTCCAGACCATCAGCTGTTGTCTCAAGAGGGAGCCATTGATCTATTTTAGAGAAAGATATTGGCTTAAAACTAAGGGGCCTTGCTTAATTCGTCGGTTTGATGCAGGACACTACTTGTCTGTTTGACTGCCACCATCATCGCTATTAGGAGTGTCGGCTGAATCGTCACTGTCAGTCTTAGGAGCCAAATTGTCATAAATAAACAGACACTTGTTGTTTGAATCACGCATAGGACCGCCACTTATCACAGAAGTCCAGACCACAAACTGATCTTTGCCATCAGTCAGAATCACAGTTGAATTGGGTGGTGCGGTCCATGATTCAGGTGGATTTGTTTTCCATTGTTCGACAGGTGCGTTTGTTATTGATTGATCCAGTAAAAAACGAATATTTTCGATTGAATGAATATTGCCTGTGTAAGTAATCTGGGTGCTGGGATCAAGCGCTGAGCCGGTGATTTTTTGATAAACAAATTTCAGGGCTTTATTTATATCCTGATCCAGATTTGGAAAGGACCCGTGCTTTTTATGCCATTCCCGCATGGCATCAGCCGATCGACGAGCAGTCGAAAGCAAATATTCGCTGTCGAACCCCTGCCCATACTGAGCGTGCGCAGGAAGTGTCAAGCTCGATAACATGAGCACCAACAATAACTTTTTACAAAGTATTTTACCGAATTGCATCAGTCTTGTTTTTCAAAGTATCCCTTGTAGTGAGCTGCTTTGCCGGCAATGAAAAACGGTTCCACGGGACCAGGCGATACGTTTAAATCTAAAACCCGCAAACCGTTATCTCGCCAAGCAATTTTAAACACACAGTCCATGCGCACGAAATGTTTTCCGGTAGATTTATCATAATAATCACCCACTAGCCTGACTATATGCGAGCCTGATTTATCTATCCCTTCGTGAAAACAGCCTATCGGAACAAATGATGCATTTGAAAATCGTTTCTCCGAAGGGTTCCAGAGAGTTTCGTCGAGTTGCGTTCCCACAGGATACATCATCCATTTTGCCGCTTCATTGTGCGAAGCCCGAGCAGTATCCGAATCAGAGTCGAAAATCATGTCCGATACATAGGCGGCGAAATCAATAGCCAGTTTTGGGGTGCACATAGTATCTGATTCAGAAGTAGCCGCTACTGCCTCTATTGGATGTCTGGGGACAGTATTTGTCTGCATTTTGACACTGACAAAATAGCCCATAGCTAAAGAAGCAACCAGGACCGGCGCTCCTGACAAAATGGCGAAGGACGAAATATTCAATGGTTTCAGCATTTTTATACCTGAGCGTCTTCCTTACTTCTACCAGAATACTACCTTGTAGCATTTGAGTGTATTATTAAAAGACTATTTCAGGAGTCTAATCGTGTCGGAAGAAACCAAAACACCACCCCCCGAAAAAAAGAAATTGAGCCTCGGATTGAGAATAGGAATGGCACTCATCGGAGTCGTCCTTCTTGCTCAAGGTGTTTTGCAAATGCGCCAGGGGATGAAAGAGTTTGATGACGCTTCAAAACAAAAGGTTGAAGCTTCCGCGACTAATTCAAGTGCTGCTGGCGCCCC